>CAYWIR010000296.1:0-2809 GCA_964458375.1 uncultured Neptunicoccus sp. | reverse complement strand
CCATAATCACTACGCCACGTCGTTCTACGCTCCCCCGCGCCGACCTTTTCACCCGCCAATCGGAACATCCGATCCGCACGGCCTTGGTCACCGTAACTTGCCAATGCCGCACCCAATTGCGCCTGCGCCAAAGCCGTGCCAAACGCCTCCGACCGCGTGTCGGAATAATAGCGCAGATCACCTATCGCGGCATAACCTTCACGCGCCAACACCATCAGCGCATAGGCCACATCTTCACCACCGTTTTCAAAATCCGCAGCATAGTTCACGCGGTTGCGCAGGTTGTTCAGCGCGCGTTCAAACGCCCCATCAGGAACGGAATATCCCTGCCCTCGCGCACGGCTCAGAAAATCGGTGACATAGCTATCCAGCCACAAATCCCCGCTCGACGGATACCACAGCCCAAACGCGCCGTTGCTGGCTTGATTGCCAAGAACGCGAACAATCGCCTGATCAATCCGTTTAGACACCTGCTTCTTGTCCGCCAAACCAAGCGCGCTTGAAAGTTGATCGAAATACAAAAGCGGCATCGCCTTGCTCGTCACCTGTTCGGTACAGCCATAAGGATACCGATCCAACGCCGTCAGCAAACCGGGCGCATCAAATCGCGCCAACGGCCCAACGGCCAACGTCGCATGCACCGTTCCATCATGCAGCCCTGCCAGCATGTTCACATCCATGCTCAACGCCTGCCCCGCAGCCAACGTAACCCGCGTTTGCCTAGAAATTTCAGGATCGTTCCATTGCACAGGCACCGTGATGTTCTTCGTCAAAACCTTGCCATTTGGCGTTTTAACAAAGACCTCGAACCGCTGTGCACCAACCACATCAGCGGTCATCGGAATGTTCAGAACTGCACGCTCCCCTTCGGCCAGCGCAACAACTTGCGTCCCTGTGGTTCCCAACCGCAGGCCAAGTGTGCCTCCAAGCGTGACCTCAAAGTCACCCGTCGGGCCAAAAGCATGGGTCAATTCCAACCGCACTCGGCTTTGATCACCGGGCGTCATAAAACGCGGCGCATTGGCGACAACAACAACGGGGTCACGCACCAGCACATCCTGTTCCGCATGGCCAACACCCGTATCAGACCAGACAACCGCCATCAGGCGCACCGTGCCATTGAAATCTGGCATATCAAAACTGTGCCGCACCATTCCATCGGCCCCCACAGGAAGCGCGCCAGAAAACTGCGCCAAAACCTCTTCGCTGGGCGGTGGTCCTTGCAAACCAGAATTTGCGCCACTGTCCCCACCAGACCGCAACCGACCAGCCGCACCAGAGCTGTCGATCAAGCGCCCATAAACATCGCGCAACTCGACACCTAACTTGCTTTGGCCAAAATAATACCCATCAGGGGAAGGCGTTTCAAAACCTGTCAGATTCAAAACGCCTACATCCACCGCGGCGATGGTCACAAATGCGGTGTCGCCCGCGGCGACCCCATCCACCTTCAAGGCTACATCCAATGGGTCACGCGGGGATGCCTCTGCTTCGCTCACAAATGCCGCGCTCAGCAGTTTCGCACCTGGGTCTACCTTGGCGAACGCCAGCCCCAACGCCCGCGACGGATTAACCCCACCGTCCATGGCACGCACAACAGAAGCGGTCACATAAGCCCCAGCACCCCACTCTGCGCCCACTTGCAGCGCGACCTCGTTTTCGCCTTTTTGCACAGCGACCGACCGCGTTTCGATCAGCCGATCCGACAAAACAGAAACCTGCGCCACGCCATCAAACCGCGACACGATCCGCAATGTGGCCTGATCCCCAACGGCATAGGCATCACGATCCATCCCAACCTCTAACAAATCAGGCGTGTCATCGGCCCCACCACTGGCGTACCAACCTGCATTGAACCGATAGCTCGATTGCGCAAAAGCCGTGCCTTTATGGACCAGCTTCACTTCATACTCGCCCCATTCGACCATTGCCGCGATTTTTGCGGTGTTCGCTGCGCTTAACGCGATCTCACCACTTGCGATCCGTTCACGCCGCGTTGTCGGCTCATAGCTCCACTGCCCATATTGACGATACCACTGATACCGTGTGTGCAGGCGGTTCAGGACCCATCCAACCTGCGGCATATCTGTACGCGCACCCGCTGCATCAAGGGCAATCACCTCAAAACCCGCTTCCGTTCCCTCAGCCACATTCCCATCAAACAACGGCTTGATCCCAATCAAAGGCACACCTGGTAAAACAGGAGCAGATACACGCCGCTCCACGGGGCGTCCTGACCCGTCACGCAAACGCACAACGGCTGTCATCTCAAGCGGTTTGGACACATCGCTGACCGATGGCATCGAAAGCGAAACCTCAGCCGATCCATCTGCCCGCGTTTGCCCGCCTTGCAGGCCCTGATACCGTGTGCGGAACACATCATCAGAGGCCCCAAATTCATACCCTGGGAATCCCGCAATCTCGCGGGCAGCAGACAGTTTGACCTCTCCCTCAATCTGCAAATCCGATCCAACCGCACCAAACAGGTATTTCGCATCAATGCGCAAATCGGGTTTATCCGTTATCTGAAATGGCCCTTCGCTCAGCGCCAAATCAAAGTCAATTTTCTCTGGAACAAAATCCTCAACCAACACGCGGCGCTCAACCAACGGGGCCGCATCCCGATCCGCATAAACCCGCAATTTCCAAGTGCCCCGCGCCGCAGTGCGTGGCACATCAAAAGCATTCACAGAACCACCAGCGCCCACAGACCCTGCCAATTGACGCGCAAACCGCACACCATCGGGACGGATCAGATCGAGCGTCAGGGGCACACCTTCTAAGGCCGCTGCTTTGTGATCCCGCGCCA
>CAYWIR010000295.1:0-3894 GCA_964458375.1 uncultured Neptunicoccus sp. | reverse complement strand
GCCCAGATTGCGGCGCGGCGTCCTTGGCCAAGGCCCATGGCAAGGGTGTAAACCACGCCTGTTCCGGGGATCAGGACGACAACGAGAGCCGTGATAAGAAACTGTGCTGATATCATGGGGCGAAGATGTCAGAAAACGGGTGGTGGGGGCAACCGCCGATTTAGGCCCGTTCGAACCCACGGGCGATTTCATAGTCGGTGACAACGCGATTAAACTCTTCAATTTCCCATTCAGCGGCGCGGGCGTAGTGGGAGATGACCGCATCGCCCAAAGCCGAGCGCAGCATGTCAGAGTTTAACATTGCATCGCGGGCATTGAGCAGGGTTTGTGGGATGTGTTTTTGCGCATCAGCGGCGTAGGCATCACCTGTGAAAGGTTCAGGTAAATCGAGTTTTTGATCGATTCCTGCAAGGCCTGCGGCGAGCATGGCAGCCTGTGCCAGATAGGGGTTCATATCGGCCCCAGGGATACGGCATTCCACGCGCACGGCCTTGGTTCCGTCACCACATAGGCGAAAGGCGGCGGTGCGGTTGTCAACGGACCAGACGGTTTGAGTGGGCGCGAAGGTGCCTTTGGCAAAACGTTTGTAGCTGTTGATGTAGGGGGCCATGAAATAGGTGTAATCGGCGGCATAGGTGATCAAGCCAGCCATGTAGTGATCCATCAGTTTTGATTTGCCCAAAGCGGCGTTTGGATCGTGGAACGCGTTTTGCCCGTCTTTCCACAGAGATTGATGAACATGGGATGAGCTGCCGATGCGGTCTTGGTGCCATTTTGGCAAGAAGCTGGCGGCGAATCCATTCTGGTGGGCGATTTCCTTGATCGCGTGTTTGGCGATGGTGTGATTGTCCGCACAGCCCAGCGCATCAGCGTAGCGGATGTTGAGTTCTTCTTGGCCTGCTTCGGCTTCGCCTTTGGAGCCTTCGACGGGGATGCCCATTGTGCGCAAGTGATTGCGGATCGGGCGCATGATTGGCTCTTCTTTGGAGGTTTGGAAGATGGAGTAATCTTCGTTGTAGCGGCTGATCGGTTGCAGGTTTTGAAAGCCGTTTTGCGCGATGCTGTCGTGGGTGCCGTGAAACAAGAAAAACTCGAGTTCTGTGGCCATAACGGGTGACAGGCCGAGGGCTTCGCAGCGAGCGATCTGGTTTTTGAGCATTTGGCGGGGTGCATGGGCGATGGGTTCGTGCGTGTGATGATCGAGAACATCGCAGAGCACCATAGCGGTGCCTTCTAGCCATGGGACGGGGCGCAGCGTGGAGAGGTCAGGACGCATCACATAGTCGCCATAGCCTGAGGACCAACCGTAATTGTGGAACCCTTCGACGGCTTCCATTTCAAGGTCCGTGGCGAGAAGATAGTTGCAGCAGTGGGTTTCTTCGTAGCCGCCTTCAAGAAAGGCCTCGGCGTGGAACCGTTTGCCCATTAAGCGGCCTTGCATATCGACCATGGTGACAAGAACGGTGTCGATTTTACCTTCGCTGACCTGTTGTTTCAGCGTGTCGAACGTATAGGGCGTTGGCATGGTCGGAATCCTGATCTGTTTGGGTGCATTGGGACACCAAACGGGATCGGGTGCAAGGATTAGTCTTGGAAAAGCTGTTGGGGGTGGTTTTGGGGGACGTGGGGAGGGTTGTTTTGTTATGCCTCGAACGCATAGTCCGCCCGAATGGCACGGCGGTCTTCAGGGAGGTTAGATGCAATGGAACGGTGTAGAGTTAACATCTTCAGCACCAAAACATCTCCGCGGTTCGCGGTGCAGAGTTCAGTTTTGCACGTCTCTGCCATCTGCTTGCATTGCTGTGTTGGGACAATGCCGAAGGTATGGCTGCCAAGCGCAATTTCCATTGGCCCTTGATCGCGGGTTGTCTTGTCGAGGTGAATCCGAACAAACACCATAGCGTCCAAAACGGATTGGGGAGGTTCACAGTGCCATTGCCCATTCTTGTTGGTCCAGTTTTTGTAACCGTCTTGTTCCCGTTTTTCGGGGGCTGTTATCACGCGATCTTGGTGCCAAGGTATGGTCCAGTTTTTGGTGGCCGACTTATTAAAAGAAACAACGCGCGTTGGCTTGGAGCCTTGCCCAAACTGATCCAGGATTTCACGAAGCGGCTGGAGCGATGCGAGCGTTTCAGCAAGGTGAGCGGCGCGCGTGGAGGCTTCGCCATTGGCAATCTGGGTTTCTATCGATTGAAGCGCTGGTTCGTTCAACGCTTTGCGAAACCAAACACGCCCCGTGGTTTGAAAATCAGAGTTCACGCAGCTGTGTCGCGCAGGACGCGGGGGACCTTAAAGGTGACGTTTTCCACGGCGGTTTCTACGATTTCGGAGGTGACGTCATAGCGGTCTTTGAAGGCGTCGATGACTTCGTTGATCAACACTTCGGGGGCGGATGCGCCAGCGGTGATGCCGATGGATTTGATGCCGTCAAGTGAGCGCCAATCAATGTCGGCGGCCCGTTGGACAAGTTGAGAGTAGTTGCATCCTGCGGTTTTGCCGACTTCGACCAAACGTTTGGAGTTTGATGAATTGGGCGCGCCGATCACCAAGAGGGCGTCGATTTTCGGGGCGACGGCCTTTACCGCTTCTTGTCGGTTGGTGGTGGCATAGCAGATGTCTTCTTTGTGGGGGCCGACGATGGCAGGGAAGCGGGATTTTAGCGCTTCTACGATTTCGATTGTGTCATCCACGGACAGGGTTGTTTGCGTGATGTATGCCAGTTTTTCTGGGTCACGCGGGTCGAGTTTGGCAACGTCTGCTGCGACCTCGACCAAGAGAACCTCGCCGTCGGGCAATTGGCCCATGGTGCCCACTGTTTCGGGGTGGCCGTCGTGGCCGATCATGACCATTTGCAGGCCATTGGCGTGATGGCGCTCTGCCTCGATATGGACTTTGCTGACTAAGGGGCAGGTGGCGTCGACATAGACCATTTCGCGTGCCGCAGCGGCGGCTGGTACGGATTTTGGCACGCCATGGGCGGAGAATATTACGGGGCGATCATCGGGGCAGTCTTCAAGTTCTTCTACAAAGATTGCGCCTTGGTCGCGCAGGCTGTCGACCACGTATTTGTTGTGCACGATTTCGTGGCGAACATAGACAGGCGCCCCCCATTTTTCGATGGCCATTTCTACGATTTTAATGGCGCGGTCCACGCCAGCACAAAAGCCGCGCGGAGCGGCGAGGTAGAGGTTTAGAGCTGGTTTGGTCATGGTCTTGAGCCTTGGCAATCATCAACGCTCAATAGGTAGCGCGATCCATGTATGGGGTCTAGGGCCTGCGCTTAGGCGGAGGCGCGCAATGCGCGGGCATCCGCAAAGGACAAGAGTTTGCGTTGGTTTTCGTCCCACAGATGCAGGCGCGCGCATTTGAAGCTTTGCGCTAGAGTAATGGTTTGCATGTGCGCCAGCGCGGCGTGATCGTTTAACACTTCGGGCAGGCGGTAGAACGGGATACGGCAGTTCAGGTGGTGCACGTGGTGAATGCCGATGTTGGCGGTGAGCCAATTCAAGACAGGCGGTAATTTGTAGTGTGATGAGCCATGAAAGGCGGCGTCTTGGATGTTCCAGTCGGCATCATGGTCGAAATGTCCGTCTTCGAATTGGTGTTGGATAAAGAACAGCCACACGCCAACTGTTGCGCCCACAAGAATGGTGGGTGTGAAGACAAGGATGAGCGGCCAGATGCCGCCAAAATATACAAGTGTGCCCAGTATTATCGCGATCATGGCGTTTGTGCCCATGGCAGAGCCCCACGGTGCCCATTTGGTCATAAATCCGTAAGGGATGCGGTTTTGCAGAACAAACAAGTAGGCAGGTGCGAGACCAAACAGCACAAAAGGCGAGCGGTAGAGGCGGTAGAGAATTTTCTGTGTGCGGGTCAGGGCGGCGTATTCAT
>CAYWIR010000294.1:0-3902 GCA_964458375.1 uncultured Neptunicoccus sp. | reverse complement strand
CTTTAGGTTTTAAGACCGCAACAGAGCCCCGCGCGAATTCCCCCTTGCGCGGGGCATTCACCACAAACGCAGCCCGAACTCGCGTATTCTATCGCCTTTCCCGTCGCAGCGATGATTGTGCGGGGGCAAGTTGGGGTGCCTGAACTGTCTGACGCGGCGTTGAATGATCCCGATATTTTGCGGATCAGTCACGCTACAAACCTGATTGACGACGATGAGATGACGCGGATCAGCACCGACAAACGGTGGGCACAAGTTTCGCTGGTTTTGAAAGATGGTCGCCAGATTGACAGCGCGCCGCGCACCCCGCGTGGGGACGCAGATATGCCGCTGTCGGATGCGGAAATTTCGACCAAGTTTCAGGGCTTGGCTGTGCCTGTTTTGGGGCAAACGCGGGCGGATGAGATTGAGGACCTGTCAGGGCAGTTTGATCAGTTGTCCGAAACCGACTTTGCGCGATTTCTGGAGTTGTGTACGCGAGGGGTTGGGGTGGATTGAAATGGCTTTTGGGAAATGATCGTTGGGTGATGATAAAGTTTGGTGATTGATCGAAATGCGGTTGCAGTGTTTACCAAAGCTCTTCGCTGAATCTCGTTCACTTCGTGGGTCTTTTCCCATTTGAGCTTCTATCAGCCTCACCGTGTCGTTTCCTGAACGCGGCCAGCGTGCCTAATTGTTCGCGTTAAACACCCAGTTCCCGCCGCGTATCAGACGCATGGATGTTATGCCTTCGTCGATGGACGAGTTTGATTGGGGGCCAACGGCGGAACCCATCAAGCAGTCCGCTTCGCCTTTTGCGTCGAGCTTTGTGTCCACGCGGATCATCACACATTTAGCGTTGGCAGCGCATTTTGCTTGGCATTGGGCATGGGTCAGCTTCACCGCATAGGCGCCGTTGTGCTTAATATAGTTTTCGTCGTCGCCGATTGTGAAGCGCGTGCCAACGGGATCCTTGATCCAGAACGATGCTCTTTTAGCGATACGTTTTGGTTCTAGGCTGTTAAGGATCAGTTCCTGCCCATCATAGGCTTGGAAGTTCGCAACCAGCCGAGCATTACAGCCAAAGCCGTCGGTGTCTGCCGCAAAACTCGGCGGGATATCCCATGCGAAGTTTATGTCCACGTATGATCGGTGATCCCATCCACCGTCCCAAGAATTTGGGTCGCCCCAGTCCTCTTGGGTGGCCCGTTGTCCATTTGATTTGATGAGGGACCGACTGAGCCATTTCGCGCTCGCTTGCGCCAAACAGTTCACGCCACGTTTTGTTTCTGGTTGGACGTAGATGCCGAACCAAGTGTTGGTGGTGAAGGGTTCACCGTTGTAATACTTGGTGACGAGCTGACCGTTAACGTTTTGCGACGTCAGGGTGATGTTGGGTTTGGCGGGCAGCGTCCATGTTTCCCCGGACTTGATCGCGGCAACGTAATTATGCTCACCCGTTAGGTAATTGGCCCGCGGATAAGGATAGGAATATCGACCGATCATAACATCTGGGCCGACATATTTGATATCCCCCCAATCGCCACCTGGATAGTTTTTGCGGTCTTTTTGATAGTAATCAATGTGGCGTTGGCCGTTGCCCGAAATTGCGACATGCCACGCCTCGCCCATGACCACGGGGTCGCTTTGGTAATAGAGCATCTTTTCGTCGTCGCGGGCAAATTCGAGCGATTTGAATCGGTTAAATTCATTCACGCGCGGTTTTTCCGCGTTGACCCAAATGGCAGGGCCCATGCGCGAGTGCTGTTTCACAATGATTTCTTGCCCCGTCTTGTTGCGCAGCGAAAAAGTCTTAAGCGGGGAGCCACCCGCAGTGGAGGCAATCCGCTGTTTTGCAGCGGCGGTCAGTGCGATTTTGCGCCATTCGATCCACAGTTTATGTGCAAGACGCGGGCAATAACGTTCGGCGTTGGGGTCAACATCCGCCAGTTTATTGCAGCGGTTAATGTCTTTGTAATCCATAAGGTTTCGTTCAACCAAGGCGGTTAACAAACGGGTGCTTTCTTCTTGAAGCTGGAAATAGGTGAAGGTGCTGGAGGGGTCGAATTCCTGTGCGCCCATGGAGATAATCCCAAGCCGCAGGGTGGACACGGCTGCAAAAAGCGGGAAGCCTTTTTTGGGGTAGTTGCCGAGCACGTCATCGGTAATGGCCCCAAGACGGTCGTAAAGCTCGAGCAGGATTTTGTTCTGATCGCGGCGCTCCGATGGAGAATTCCCGTTCCAATTCCGTTTGAAATTTTCCAAGTCTGTTTTGGTGCGTTCCAAGGTTTGTTTGTGCTTGCCCATCGCGAGCTTGAAATCGTGATTGTCCAGTTCGTCCGCAACAATCGACGCAATTTTTGCGTAGTCGATAGGTTGAACTTCGTCATTGCCACCAAAGAATATGTCAAGAACTGGCGCAGGTACGCCGTTCTCTTCCAACATTCCTCGGGCGAGCGATGTGGAAGCCTGTCCGACCATTTCGGTGATCGGATCGTTGTCTTGAGCGGCAATCGGGGACGGGTGTGCGAACAGTCCAAGAAAGAGTGCACAGATACTTGCCTTAAAGAGAATACGCATGAAAATCATCCCGAAGATTTGGCGACAAATTGCACAAATTACGCTGATCTATTAAGCACTACATTGCAAGTGCGGAGTGTTATGCGCAAAAAAGCCCCGCTTACTTTCGTAGGCGGGGCTAAATCATCAAAATAAACCGCGTTCCATTATTGTGGAACGTCGCCTTCGATGCCTTCAACGTAGAAGTTCATTGTTGCCAATGTTCCGTCATCCGCTGTTTCGCCTTCGGCGAGCCATGCAGAGCCGTCTTGTTTGTTGATTGGGCCTGTGAAGGAGTGCATTGTTTTTGCGGAATTGGTTGTGATACTTGGTAGTCTGCCCCCCTTGATTCAGAGTGGGTATTGCACCGATATCTGCCGAGTTTTACGCTAAGTGAAGTGGAGGGTCTGAATTTGAGATTTGCTGTATTTGGAATTATTTGTTTTCTGTTTGGAGGAGTTGTTTTGAGTGATGAACTAAGAATAGATACCATCTCAGATACCTTGAAAGAAATGTCGCAAGCGCTTTCTAAGCACGAGTTGGTGACTTCCGTCGAAATTGACGAAGATAGCGAAACAGTGATTATCTTCGGCGACGGCTTCCGAGTGGATGCCGCCGCCGATAACCTGTTCTTAAAACTTCAAAAATCCAATTCACTTGAGAACACAGAATCTGTGTTTGCAGAGCACATAGCGAGCATTCTCGCGACTGTTGAAAGAACTCCAAAAGGTCGGGAAGGCTTCGCATCTGGCGACCTGCCTAAACTGCGTACACTTTTGCGACACAAAGACTTCGGCCTTCATTTGAAGGGCACTGAAAATGAGTTGTTCACTAAGCACTTTGTTGGAGATTTGGCGATTTTTCTAATTTTGGATCAAGTTTCAGAGTTAAGTTACCTCAAGTTATCTGAAATCTCCCAATCCGAACTTGGAGAGCAAGCCCTTATTGAAAGGGGGCTAGAAAACCTTCCTGACGGTGTTCAGATCATAGACGTTGGTCAGCACATGAAAGCTGTCGTTTACCATGGAACCTATAATGCAAGTTTGCTGCTGGATGAGGCTTTTTGGGCTGCTCGCTTTGAAGATCAAGATGAGTTTTATGTGATTGCCCCTGACAACGGATCGGTAGCCTTCACTAAGGACTTATCGAGTGAGGCTTTTTCGGAAATTAATTCTATTCGTAAGCGGCTTTATGGTTCTGAACCTTACCCGCTGTCAGAGTATGTCTATTTGCGGACGAAAGACGGTTGGGAAATCGCTGAGTAATATAAGACCTCGCTGTTTATGTGGCAAACATGAAGTTTGTAACAAAAAAGCCCCGCATGGGTTCACACCATGCGGGGCTTTGTGTTTGCTGAAGAACGG
>CAYWIR010000293.1:0-3933 GCA_964458375.1 uncultured Neptunicoccus sp. | reverse complement strand
CGCATAAAGAAGTTCCGGTTACAGAACGAGAGTTGATATTTGAGGATTCGAGGTCTGGCCTCTCCGCAAAGTGTAGGTTTAAAGACGTTAGGGTTTCGGCAGTTCGGCGAAGCTCTGCTCTGAAGGGCCGCGCCACTGTATTCAGATGCAGTGGCGAGCGACTGCTTATCCAGAAGATAAATGCTCACCACATTTGTTTCGGTAAAACCTAACTCTAATTCGTAAGAGTCATTTCGATAGAAGCACCCTTTTTCGCGATGCTGCCTGATTTGCGCATGTAGCAAACTGAATAGATAAAGCTATCTGTGGGGACCGAAATACACACGTAAACCACCAAGGGTTGATTAACCTCTAAAGGTTGGCTAGTGTTTTTATAAGTACATTGTTAACTAAATCACCCTGATTGCGGAAGTAAGTGAACGATCAATATTAAATTTGTATTTCTTACTATTTTGGATGTTCAAAAGCCTTCAAAAGCACGCCCGCAATTTGCAACACCTGGAATTTTTTGAATATGGCGACAGTCTCTTCGAAAATTTGCTTTCACGAACGGTTCCAATTGCGCGCAACACACGCCACCGCAATCGGAAATTCTCTGCAGCACGACGTGAATACTACCGCCTTCGAAACCCAAACAACACTTTGCAACAGACGAAGGCGTTGGCCGAATAAGACCAGAAAATGATCACCCTCAATTTTAGGAAATTTGAATTGAAAAATATTAAGTTCCCCAAAACCCGCTCAATAGGTGCCCTAGCCCTGACCCTTTTTGCGACTTCAAGCTATGCTGACGTCACGGTGCCGAACTTCTTTTCTACAGCCTCTGGCGCTCGTCAGCCCTATGAAGTTCCACACGATGCGCCAACGGTTCCGGTGATTTCGGGAACAACCAATATTGATTATGCGACCGAGCAAGAGCAGCTCGCGATTTTTGCGTGGCAAGAGTTTATCGCTGTGAATTGGCCATCAAATTACGCATCCGCTTCCTTGCGTGGGACGCCTGACACCACAAAAGACGTTGGTAACTTCCTACAACCAGACAATGCGGGTGATTTGGTTTGGCAGACGTTCATGCACCGTGTCGAAGTTTTTCCAGGTGGTGCGGGCGATTTGAGCAATCCATCGAGCGTGACCTATCCAGGGTATCCAGCGCGTACTTTTGATACGGCGCCAAGTTACGTTTACGTTGACGAAGACACGGATACGAACATCGGAACAAAGACCGATATCCCACAATGCGGTGTTTATGACAGCACGCAAGGCACGTGGGCGACGCTGCCAAACACCAGTTTGGATGACGTCACGCTGTTTAATAATCTTGATGAAACGACGCAGATCAATCTTGCCACGTTGTTTGTATCTGCGGACCCAAGCGATCCCGGAATTGTGGACGGCCAGACACCAAGCCAAGCCGCTGTTCCAGGCCCGAATGCAACCTTGGCAGATTCCCTTCAGGGACAGCCAAGACGATTCATCTATGAGGCAAAAGCCAACCGCGTTTTGTTTGATCACGTCAATTCCAACACATACTGGAAAGATGATGTGCGCACCGATGCGCAACGGGCAGCCTATGTTTCTGTGCGCGAACAAGGTGGCGGCGGCACGCAGATGTGCCCGACCACAGCCGTAAGTTTTGGAACAGGCGAAGAGGCGGGTTCAGCCGTTCCGCTGTGCTATCCACATGGCGGAAATGCTGCCGGCAGCGAAGGCGCGATGCTTGTCAAAGCAACATGGCGTCAGCTTACAGTCGCGGAATATAATTCTGGCCGCTTCCTGACCGCGCCCATCGTGCGTTACCGCTCCACGGGTTTGGGTGAAAACATGTGTTTTGAAACAGTGACACCCCCCGCAGAGGGCACAGAGCTGACCACATCTGATCCTTTACCCTATGGTTTGACAGGTCTGCATATCATTCACAAAACAGAAAACTATCCGACGTATGTGTTTGCCACGTTCGAGCAAGTCGACAACCTCAGCGGTGCGAATTACAGCGATTTGTTTTATTACAACCGCAACAATCAGGGCCCAACCAGCGGCAATCGCCAAAACGTGACGTCCCGTGCGCATCCGATCCCAAGCCCTGTGGATGATGTAAACGATCAAGCGCACCTGCAAGTTCGACAGCAGCTTGCGTCACTTGGCCTAACAGATTCAACGTGGCTGTATTACAAACTGGTCGGTGTGCAAGGTTCGCCAGCATACCCGCAGAACACGTCCGAAGTTGATTATTTCTTGGCCAATATCACCACGGAAACCAACGAGGTTTTGCGCAGCTTTAGCGGCATTTTGAACAACGCCACAGGCACAATTGATCCTCAAGTTATCAACCTGTTCCATGGATCAGATTCTTTCGTGATGGGCGGATGCAAAGGGTGCCATGGCAATGCCCAAGTCGGGCCAGCACAGCTAAGCGGAGAAGCACCAGCAGACCAAACCACACTCAAGGCGTCTGACTTCAGCTTTATCACGCAAAATGCACCGATTACGGAACCTGACGCGATCAACCAGCCGCTGATCAAGACGTTCACGGACTAACACACCCGATTTAGTCGGCCAGGGCGATCGCGCGTTGGCCGAACATTCAATTGTTAAACGATGAGAGTTTTCCATGACAAACACATATACCAACGTCGATCACATCAAAGTTGCACCGGGAATTGGTGTGGCGCGGGTGGGCAATGCATCTGGAACTGGTTCAGACAGCTATTTCTTGGGGCCAGAGGTGCCAGGGAAAATTCGAAACGACGTGCCTGAAACCCCAGCCACATATAAAAATTCCTCTGGCGAAATGAAGCGGCAGGCGCAACGGTTTAAGGCCTTTGCTTACGGTGTGGGAGGAGACTTTTTGGGGGAAGTGACCCACGGCGACAGCGTGAACGGGCAGACCGTGACGTTGGAATGGGACGTGCACGTGCGCAACTTAAAATGCGCCAATTATGCGTTTCAGGGAAAGTATGTGTTTGATCCAAGTTTCAAACGCAATTCGACTATCCAGCCGCACCTTGAACCAGATCAGCGGGACAAGTTGATCATTGATCCGGGTCTGAAAACCGTGTCTGGGGCCAGTGCCGCACCTGTTGAACTGATCGATCTACCCGTTGCTGAAGGTGGCACAGGAGGCAGCACTATTTTTGATATCGATACACCGCAAATGATTTCTGGGCGCTTGTTTTATGACCCACCACAGCCCTACAGCCCTGATGATAACGCGGTGCAAGTGACCTATACTGCGGCGTCTGTCAGTCTTGGTCATATCTCAACGGATGCTGACGGTCGGCTGATTTTCCAAGGTGGATCAGGGCGCTCTGAAAGCTGTACCTCACCCAAAGTGGTGGTGTCCAAAGTGCCCCCTGCAGACACGGCGCCAGAAATCAGTTTGGATCCGCAGTACAACGGGAATTCCTATTTCAACAATCCTGGCTGGTTTGATGACACCTGTGGTGGTTCGATAAATGTGAAAGTGATGGCAGGAAACACTGCGCTGTTCGACACCAGTCAAACCGCAGCCTATCAAGGATGGGTTGCCGTTGCGCCGCCCCATTACGCACCCGCGACCTACAATGTGGTGTCGTTGTTGGATTTGCAATTGGACATGTATCCAGAAGCGGACCCCTACACGGGCAAAGGACCTTTGCAATTCATCGTGGCGCGCACGTTGATTGACAGCCAATATGGCGGCGGCATTGAGATCGCGACCTATGACAGCAAAAATGCGGATCCACAGTTTGTGGGTGTGGCTGTGTCTGGATTGGGAACGGATGCGCCAATTGAGGAAACAAGTTTCACCAACATTTCAGCGAGTTATTTCGAAGGAAATGTCTACACGACGATGACGTCTTATTCGGGCAGCCCCTATTTTGGAACGCTCAGCGGCACGTCGCTTAACATCAACTCTGCGGCTGACTTTGGGCCAGCGGGCGACATTGCACGTAT
>CAYWIR010000292.1:0-3938 GCA_964458375.1 uncultured Neptunicoccus sp. | reverse complement strand
TCGGCCATATGCGCACGCAATTGGTGCGTCCGCCCTGTGATTGGCGTCAGACCAACCCAAGCCGCCCGCTGTCCCATGCTTTCAATCACCGCAAAATCGGTCGTTGCGCGCTTTGCCCCATCCGTATGATCCACGTCATCTGGATGAATACAGTGCATCCGCTCCCCAGCGCCATTCGGTCCATGACCAGAGGCCTTTACCAGCCCATACCGAATGGTCCCAACTTTCGGAAACGGGCTCCCAGCCACAACCGCCCAATATATCTTTCGCGTTGTCCGTTGGTGGAAACTCTTTGCCAGCCCTGCCGCCGCCCGCCCCGTGCGCGCCATTACAAAGACACCACTGGTATCTTTGTCCAAACGGTGCACCAATTTTGGCTTTGCATCCAAATCAAACCGCAACGCATCCGCTAGCCCGTCAATGTGCCGCGTTTGGCCGGAACCACCCTGCACCGCCAAACCCGCAGGTTTATTCAGCACGATGATATCGTCGTCCTTATACATAACCGCGTCGCGCATCATCTTTGCGTCTGCGTCCGAAATCACCGCTTCAGGCTTAGGCGCAGGGCTATCCGCGTCAGGCAGTGGTGGCACACGCACTATTTGCCCAGGCTGCAATCGAGTGCTTGCTTTCACGCGGCCCTTGTCCACACGCAGATCGCCTTTGCGGCACATCTTTTCAACGCGACCTTGGCTAACATGCGGGAACATCCGCCGCAGCCAGCGATCCACCCGCTGTTCCGCGGCATCGTCCGCCACTGCTATATGCTGAACACCTGTACCGCTCATGCCAAAATCGCTCGCATTACTAAAACTCCTGCTAAAACCGCTAAGATCGCGCCGAACACTGATCCCACCACATAAAACATCGCCACACTTTGCCGCCCTTGCTCCCACAAGGTTATCGCATCCAGCGAGAATGCAGAAAACGTAGTGAACCCGCCGAGCACGCCAGACATCACAAACGGTGCCGCTTTTACGTCCCCGACGCGGTTCAACAACCACGCGGCAGCCAACCCCATCAGAAACGATCCGATGACGTTCACGAACAGTGTCCCCACTGGCGTACCGAGTGCGAACACGCGAACGGCACCTTGTACAGATCCGTATCGCAACACCGCGCCAAGCGCGCCACCCAATGCTATTTGTAATATTACGTTCATTGCGACCCTCGGCCAAATGGCTCGCCCGCAATCCACCAACGGGATGCTAAACGCGCCTTGCGTCCGCCTCTACAGCATCCATCATTATCTGCGCAAGTCCCGCAACCCGACCGACGTCTGCCTGCAGCACATCTTCCAAAGTCTCGTACTCAGAATGCCACGCGCGCCAAGTAGGTTCCACCACACTGGTTTCATCCAAGACTTGCACGGACTGCACCTTCTGGGCGCGGATCAAACGTTCCACCTGACTGATCACCGTTTTTTCGTCTTTTTCAAACGCCCCGATCAAGGACGTGCCGCTGCGCACCACAAAACCATAAATGCCTTTGTCCGAACACCGCCGCCAAATGTCCTTTTGTAAGGCACGGCGCTGCTCTTTAGACAGCGATGGCACGCATCGGCAGATAAACAACAATCGAAGCATTCCCGGCCCTTCAATCACTTTGCGATTGGTGCCGAAACACCGCGCATAAATACCTCCGCCTAAAATGACGAAAGCTCAACTATAGGGTGTTTTTAGGGCAGAAATGCGGGATTTACAAATATTTTAAGTTGATTGCACAAAATTCAACCAGCGTAATACATACCGCAACCGCAAGTTATTTCTGGTTTCTACTCGCGTTGTTGCGCAGTTTTGCAAAATAGTCCGACCGCTTTTTCAGCTCACGCTCAAACCCACGATCGACGGGCACATAATACACCCCACGCTTCATATCGTCGGGGAAATAATTCTGCCCAGAAAAACCATCTTGCGCGTCATGGTCATATTCGTACCCCACGCCATAGCCTTCATCTTTCATCAACTGGGTCGGGGCATTGCGGATAATTTTTGGTGGCGGCTCTGATCCCGTTTTCTTCGCCGCGTTACGCGCCGCTTTATAAGCCACATACGTCGCGTTCGATTTTGGGGCCAGCGACAGATAAATCACAGCTTGCGCCAAGGCCAATTCCCCCTCTGGGGAGCCGAGCCGCTCATATGTTTCCCACGCTTGCAAACACACATGTTGGGCCTGTGGATCAGCCAGACCAATGTCTTCCACTGCCATCCGCGTGATACGGCGTGCCAAAAAACGAGGGTCCTCGCCACCTTCCAACATCCGACACAACCAATAGCTTGCCGCATCAGGATCAGACCCGCGCACCGATTTGTGCAGGGCGGAAATCAGGTTGTAATGCTCCTCCCCCGACTTGTCATACTTTGGCGCGCGTCGTGACAGACGCTTTTCCAAGTCTTCCAGCTTTACCTTGCTGGTCACATTCCATGCAAAAACCTGCTCTAGAATGTTGATCAACGCGCGTCCATCCCCATCGGCCATCTCTAATACAGCCTCACGCGCATCCGCTTGCAGCGGCAACGCCCGTGTCACCAGCTTTTCAGCCCGCTGCGCCATCAACTCCAAATCCGCCAGCGTCAACCGCTCCAACACCATCACTTGGGATCGGCTCATCACCGCCGCGTTCAACTCAAAAGAGGGATTTTCAGTGGTCGCACCGACCAAAACAATGGTGCCATCTTCCATATGCGGCAGAAACCCGTCTTGCTGCGCTTTGTTAAACCGATGAATCTCATCCACAAACAGCAGGGTTCCGCGTCCTGTTTGCCGCCGTAACTTCGCCGCCTCAAACACCTTCTTCAAATCGGCAACACCCGAAAAAATCGCGCTAATCTGCACGAACTCCATCTCGGTCTCATCCGCCAGCAATTTTGCCAAGGTTGTCTTACCAACCCCCGGCGGCCCCCAAAAAATAATCGACGACAGATTGCCGCTTTCGAGCATCACACGCAGCGCGCCCTCTTCACCCAACAGCTTTTGCTGCCCAATCACATCCGCAAAGGCTTTTGGCCGCAACCGATCCGCCAACGGTGCAGGTTTCCCGCCCGCCGCACTCGGCTCCACACTGTCAAACAAATCGGCCATCGCCCCTCACATTCGCACAACAGTTTGACCGCACACCCCTCAAAGGTAAAGCGCCATACCCTGCTTCAATGTTCCTTAAATACCTAAAGAAAAACCCCGCAACGATCACATCGTTGCGGGGTTCCACTGTCCCGGAATTTAATCCGTTTTTATTCGTCAGCATCCATCTCGGCTGCAACGCGGGCTTTGTCCGCTGCGCCTTTGGCATCCACATCACGATCAACAAACTCGATGATCGCCATTGGGGCCATGTCGCCATAACGGAAGCCAGCTTTCATCACACGGATATAGCCACCTGGGCGATCCGCGTAACGTGGGCCAAGCACGTCGAACAATTTCGATACATACTTGTCCTCTTTCAACTTTGATGCCGCCTGACGACGCGCATGCAAATCACCGCGTTTCGCCAGAGTGATCATTTTTTCAACGATCGGGCGCAGTTCTTTTGCTTTTGGCAAAGTTGTTTTGATTTGTTCGTGCTCAATGAGCGAGCCAGCCATGTTGGAGAACAACGCTTTACGGTGTTCGTGTGTCCGGTTCAGGCGGCGGTAACCACGTGCGTGACGCATGTCATATTTCCTTATCTAGTCTTTATACTTTGTCTGGTGAGCCTGCGTTGGGTCTCACACTCCTTGGGGCATCATTACCCAGTTTGGTCCCCACCATTGTGGGCATTTTTGGGGCGCCACCTAGGCCGCGCCCCGAATTCTTAGAACTGGTCTTCGTACTTTTTGGCCAGATCTTCGATGTTGTCTGGTGGCCAGTCCACGATATCCATACCGAGGTGCAGACCCATACCTGTCAGCACTTCTTTGATCTCGTTCAAAGACTTGCGGCCAAAGTTTGGCGTACGCAGC
>CAYWIR010000291.1:0-3948 GCA_964458375.1 uncultured Neptunicoccus sp. | reverse complement strand
TGGGGGCTATGCACATTCTGAGACTGAGCGGCGAAAGTTACTGGCTTAATCAGAGTAAGTCGCGTCAATCACAAAGCTAAGGTGTCAGATTGGCCCAAAGGCCAGAGTGCCCTGCACCGTGTTTGCTGTTTGACGGCATTGCGCACCTTGGCGCGGTACCCACTGGCCGACCCTTAGGCCGCCCAGTGGTAGGTTTTTTCGCAGTTTACTGGTTAAGCCGAATGGCTGACCAGCGACTGGCGGTTGTTCTTGTGGCGCACGGCAAGCTGGCGGCCTTTGCGGCCATTGGCGATCGTGCGTGCCGGCAACGATGTGTAGTCAACTTCGGTCAGCTCTGGGAAGATGGTGAAAATCTCTTCTCGGCTTTTCGGGCTAAGCGTTTTCATTGCCTCAGGACCTGTATAAAGGCTCTCGGTCAACGCACCATTTGAGAAGATGATCTCATGTTGGTCGAACAGGAAGTGATAGTACTCCACCTCGTCCAAGTCTTCGGCAACATCAACACCATCGACAAGCACCAGATGTTTAGCGGCAATCAAAACTTCATGCTCACCGAACATTCTTTCAGAAATCGATGATTTAACCAAAACGCGGTGCTGTGGTGAAACCAACAGATCTTGCGCTGGGTTGCCTTCACCAAGTGCGCCAGCTGCGATGCGGATAGGGCGCAATTTTTTGTTGTTGCGAAGGCGAGTGCGTTTGATCGTTTGTTTGCCGATCCAACGAATTGGCTTGATGCCATTGTCAGCCGTCAAAACCATGTCGCCTTGCTCCAGATCTTCGATGGCGCGCTCACCCTTATCGGTCGCAATCATTGTGCCGCGTGCAAAACAAACACAGGAGTCATAGGCCTGACCAATCGTTTCCCAGCCAGAGAACACAACACCGCCATATGAGAATGTGTGGCCGACCCCATTGGTTGCCACAAGAGCGGGGTTGCCCATTGCGTCCGTACCATCCACATATCCAGCGGATTTGGCGGCTGCAATAAACGCCGTTTCCTGTGATGCGACTTCCCAGTTAATGCCCAAATAGTCGTCACCAGAGAGGCCACGCAATGTGCTAGAGATGTCACCATTTGAATATGAGTGCAGGTTAACGGAGTCGTCACCAGCATAGCCAAGGAAACCCAGACCCGAGAAGTTATCGCCGATACAAACGTCCGTATCACCATCACCCGCTTCAATCCAAGTTCCGATCGTAACGTTGTCGCCAATTTTAATACTCAAGGAGCCAGCCAAGCTTTCACCCGAGACTTCGCCGCCGACAGACGCGTTATCACGAATGACAACGATGTCGTCACCAGAACCATCTGGGGTGCGGTTTGTCGTCAGAATACTGCCATCTACAATTCCGCCCTCGTCAACGATGATCACGTCATCGCCGTTGCCAGTGATAATGCTGCCACCGATCTCACTTTTGACCTCGATGCGGGCGCCATCCCCAACGGTATTTGTAATCAGGCTAAGAGTATCGTCAGCGACATCCGCATTGTCATCCACAGTGATATTCGGGTCGAGGTTACTGTCTAAAAAGGAAAACGATGTGACCCGCTCGCCGCCAATAACATTGATCTCGAAAGGTACCGGACCGGTTGCAGTACCCGCATCGAATCTTACACTTCCGGCTGTTGTTAAGTTGACATTTACAACGTCGCCCGCTGCCACGACATAGGTTCCGGGTGATGTTACATTAATTATCGCCATGATCTTATTCTCTCTCGCAGTGGGCTCACAAAGACGCGCCCACAAATTTACACAAACCACACGCAACGGCGTCGCGCGCAGAAAACAAAACTGGCGCGGAACGCCAGCAAACAATCAACTGCAAGAGAAAGGGTTGTCCCTATGCCAACTCAAAACCGTCTTCAATCGGTGAGCGCTCATACAGAAGCTTATGCACTTGTTACTAAAAAGGTTTTCGAAAATTCTAAAGAAAAAGCTGCGAAACAAACTGTTTACGATTAACGGCTAATGTCGATGACATTGTGGGCAGACGGTTCAACGCTGGAGCGTACCAAACACGTCAAGCGACGGCTTCGCTCCATTTTAGAAAAGCCGAAATTTTATCTGTGCTCAGGAGTGACATAACGGGGGCGATATATGTTGCCCTCGTATTTTTGCGTCAATCGGTGTGAGGATGCTTCGTTCTAAGTCGCCATCAAGTTGCGGTTTTTGACAGACTATTGCCTAAAATTTCACAGGTTGGCGATCTCGCGAATCGAGGGCTGTGATGGTATCGAAGATCAAGCGGTCTAAATCCTTGAATTGAGCTTTTATGAAAAACCCCGAACGTTCAATCGGTCCAAAATTAGCGTTGCTTCTTGAGGAGATTTATCCCGACATTGACAGTGCCGCGCTGTCGAGCATGGTCATTGATGCTTTTTGGCCCGAGGGGTCTGTCAGGCGTCAACGGGGGCGCCAGCGGGGCAATACGCTTTGGTCTGAAAAAGACGCGCTGCTGATCACATACGGAAATTCGATAACGGACGGTGCCCATAAGCCCTTGGATCTACTGTCGGACTTTTTGGACCGCTATCTGAAAGGCACGCTGAACGCGGTGCACATATTACCGTTCTTTCCGTATACGTCGGATGACGGTTTTGCGGTGTCGGATTTTCGAAGCGTGAACCCGCAGCTTGGTGATTGGCCAGACATCAATCGGATCGCGAGCGAATTCACCCTGATGTCTGATCTGGTGCTCAATCATGTGTCGAGCCAAAGTACGTGGTTCAATGCTTACCGACAGGGTCAGGCACCTTATGATAAATTCTTCTTTGAGGCTTCGCCTGAGGACGATTTGCGCGATGTTGTTCGCCCGCGAACCACTCCGTTGTTGCGCGAAGTTGCAACCAGCGATGGGCCACGCCATGTCTGGTGTACGTTCAGCCATGACCAAATTGACCTCGACTTTCGCAATCCAGAGGTCTTGTTAGAGTTCCTGCGGATCATCCGCCTGCATGTAGACAATGGCGTGCAAATCATCCGTCTGGATGCTGTGGCCTTTCTGTGGAAGGAGGTCGGCTCACCGTCGATCCATATGCCGCAAACCCATGCGGTGATCAAACTCATGCGGTTGCTGTGCGACTTTGCGACAGAAAAAGTGATCTTGCTGACAGAAACCAATGTGCCCAAGGCCGAGAACCTGAGTTATTTTGGGCAAGGGGATGAGGCACATTCGATCTACAACTTCCCTCTGCCACCGCTGATCTTGCACGCAATGATGTCAGGCAACGCCCAGTATTTGCGCCAGTGGCAACGCGGCATGCCACCTGCCCCGATGGGGTGTGCCTATTTAAACTTCACGGCAAGCCACGACGGGATAGGAATGCGGCCCGCCGAGGGCGTGATGCCAGATGAAGAAAAACAGAAAGTCATTGAGACCGTTAAAGAGATTGGCGGGTTGGTTTCTATGCGCACCCTGCCAGATGGCAGCGAAAGCCCGTATGAGCTGAACATCACGTTCTATGATGCGATGTCTCAGACCTTCGCAGGGCCAGATGAGCATCACCACGGGCGGTTCATTTGTTCGCAAACCATCGTTATGTCCCTTGAAGGCATCCCCGCGTTTTACATTCACGCAATGCTGGCCACGGCAAATGACCACGACAGCGTTGCCCATCGCGGCATGAATCGTGCGATCAACCGACACCGCTGGGATTACCCCAGCCTGCAAGCGCAACTTAGTGATCCATCGACGGCACATGCCCGTGTTTTGGCGGACCTGTCAGCGCGTCTGAAAATTCGTCAGAAGCAACCAGCGTTCCACCCCAATGCGACGCAGTTCACCGTCAATATGGGCGATGAACGCGTGTTTGGTATATGGCGACAAAGCCTTGATCGGAACCAATCCATTTTTGCGCTTCATAACGTCAGTGATGTCGATGTCAGTGTTCCAGCGGCGGCGCTCAATCTGATTGAAGATCAAGACTGGGTGGACCTGCTGAGC
>CAYWIR010000290.1:0-3957 GCA_964458375.1 uncultured Neptunicoccus sp. | reverse complement strand
ATACGGAACACATCTGTTGGGCGTGGAGAGATGTTTACACGGCCCGTTGCCGCAGCTGATCCGGTAAAAAATATCTTTTGACGAGACAGGAAATCCTGATGCTGGTCTGACAGGCTGTCAAAAAAATCGGCCATGGAGTGCCTTTAAACGCTTAAGTTAAAAATTGTCTTTACGGGTGCGGATTTCTGCGAAGACCTCTGCATCCGAGGCATCGGTCATGCCCAAAGCCTCTTTTACCTTGGGGTGATTGGCGCGCAGGAATGGGTTTGTTGCCAGTTCAAGTCCGAGGTTTGATGGCACAGTTGGTTCCCCTTTGGCGCGGGCCTCGTCCGTGGCTTTCATGCGGTCGTGATAGCTTTCGTTGTCGGGCTCGATCGTAAGGGCGAACTTGCCGTTGGATGTTGTGTATTCATGGCCAGAATAGATGGTCATGGCACGAGGCAGGTCTTGGAACTTTTGCATGGTGGTCCACTGCATATCCATAGTGCCTTCAAACACGCGCCCACAGCCCCACGCCATCAGGCTGTCTGCGGTAAATGCTGCCAAAGCTTCGTCAAAGATAAAGGCGATATGGCCGAGCGTGTGGCCAGATACGTCAATCACACGGCATGTTTCGGCCCCAAGTTGGAATGTGTCCCCATCTGACAGCTGCGTGTCGAGCGGAGGGAGGCGGTAGGCGTCAGGTGCGCCGCCGTGGACCGATGCGCCTGTTGCGGCGCGGACTTCTTCGACGCCCATGATGTGATCGTCGTGGTGATGTGTGATCAGAATGTGATCCAGCGACCAGCCTTTGTCGGACAATGCGGCGAGGATTGGTTTGGCCTCTGGCACATCGACAACGGCGGTTTGGCCGCTGTCCGTTTCGTGCAAAATGAAGGCATAGTTGTCTGACAGGCAGGGAACGGTGATCACTTCGAAAGGCATGGTGTTTTGGTCCACTTCGTGGTTATTTGAACGTTAGTCTGGCTGAACAATGGACCTGATGCAATGCACTTGGATGTGGTTGATCTTCATTCCTTTTATTATCGCACCAAATTGGGGCGCATTGCGCAGCGTGCCTTGCGTGAGCGGATTGTGCAGATGTGGCCCAACACCAAAGGCCAAACGGTTGCGGGCTTTGGGTTTGCAGGGCCGATGTTGCGGCCGTTCCTAGCGGACAGTCGCCGAGTGATGAATTTGATGCCCGGACAGCAGGGCGTGATGCCGTGGCCTGATGGGTTGCCGAACCATTCTGTGATGGTTGAAGAAACGTTGTGGCCCGTTGCAACGGGAACTGTGGATCGTTTGATTGTACTGCATGGGCTTGAAACCTGTGAGCGGCAGGCGGATTTGCTGACTGAAATTTGGCGGGTTCTGGGGCCTGGGGGGAGGGCGCTGTTTGTGGTGCCCAACCGCACAGGGCTATGGGCGCGGCGGGACAAAACCCCGTTTGGGTTCGGGCGGCCCTATAGTTTGGGGCAGTTGGAAAACCAGTTGCGCAAACATGGGTTTGTTCCGGGGCATCAAGTGTCTGCATTGTTTTCCCCGCCAAGCCATCGGTCTTGGGTCGTGCGATCCGCCAATTGGTTCGAACGGTTTGGGGGACGGATACCGTTCATCATGCCAGCAGGCGCTGTGATGCTAGAGGTCACAAAGCAGGTGAATGCTCCGACGCGTTCAGGTCTTACGGAAACTGTGCGAAAACCGCTAGAAGCGTTGAGCGGCGTGGCAAAGCCAGTGGGCAAACCTGTGCGAGGGCGGGACGCAATTCAACAAATTCGATTATGATGGAATAGCCAATGAGATTAAGATTTTTATGGACCCTTCTTGTCGCGATGTCTTGGTCTTCTGCGATGCACGCAGGTTCAGCGCCAGATGCCTTCGTGAAGATTTGCATTGAGAATAGGAATAACTTCGATGGCGCAGTCGCTGCGTGGGCTGAGGTTTTCGAAAAGAAAAAGGAGCCAAGATTCAGCGAAAACCGTGGAGAGCATCGTTTCATGGCATCGGAGAGTCTCAAGGGTTCCCCAGAGGAATATGTCACGATCAGGTTCAACGCGAAAACATCTACGGGTCGCCTTATTGAGTGTTCTGTTGTCTCTAAAGAACTGGTTTACAGCGCGGAGCGGAACATCGCGGCTGACTTTTTGGGATTGATCGAGCTTGGCGGTCTGACACCAAAAGATGAAGCCGCAAAAAAGAAATGGGCTGCGTCAGTAGATAAAAACACGAGTGAGATTCGGGGTGGGCGATATGATTGGACGACGCGGCTTGCCCCCGGTCGGATTGTCGAAGTCAATTTTTATCCGAATGATGGCTCGCTTGCGATCGGACTGGGCGCTTCGCCCGATGATATCCCAACGCTGAATCTCACGGCATTTGAGGATGTTGCTAACCTGAGTAGCAGCATTGTCGATCTTTTCATCGAAACTTGTGTTCAGATGTGGGGCGATGAGGCGAAAATTCGCGAAACCCTCAAAGCAAAATACGAGATTGAGTTGTCAAACAGTAAGCTCTTCAAAATGTATAGTGCTGCGCGCGAAGTTGGCCAAATTTCAAACTACATGATCCAAAAGGAATATGGAGAAGATTCATTTGCTAGCTGTGTTGTCCTTGGATCGTTTGAAGATGCCATCTTTCATATAAGGTATCTGAAATCAAAATTACCACTTAAGTTGCCTACTCGGGACGGCTTGTATTCCCGCGCTGAAATAGAAGAGGCGACGGCCTCAGGCACAAGAATTCGAAAATTTTGGTTGCTGGCTGATCATCCCAATCTAGTGCTCTCTGTTGAATCGAGCGTGAGGGCTGCCAACAAGCGACCTGATACACTTGTGATTGGCATTGGTTTGCGAAAAGACTGATGTGCATGGCAGACGGGTGCGCCTAGTGTGACCCAAGTCAGGGCGATTGGGCCAGATCATTGGTTATAAGATTCGATGGATTTACCCATTTCACCGTCGGAAAGCTGTGGATAAGTCCCAAAAAAATCGAGGAATCGTGGTGCAGATTGTCGCGTGTTTTGGTAACGTGCTGAAAACAAAGGGAAAGCCTTCCTTAATGTCTGACAATGACTTATTGCGCCATGGGATAGGCTTTGCTAATACCGCGCTGAATTTACACGGTAGGCCTTTGCTTGCCCGCCAAGTGTGCAATTCCAATGTTACCGATGAGCGGTGACAGTTAAGAAATTCGGAAGGGTTTTCGTGTCAGATACTGGTTCGATATCTTCAGGGATTGCTGCGCGGTATGCGACAGCGGTTTTTGAATTGGCAAAAGACGCCAAAAAGCTCACCGCTTTGGAAAAAGATCTTGATGCGTTGGGGACTGCGTTGGAAGAAAGCACCGATTTTGGTGACTTGATAACCAACCCCGTTTACACGCGTGATCAGCTCGTCTCTGCGGTTGGTGCTATTGGCAAAAAGATGAAACTCACCCCTATCGTTGCAAATACACTGGGCTTGATGGCGCAAAATCGCCGCTTGTTCGTGTTGCCCCAATTGGTGGACATCGTCAAAGGCATGATTGCCGACGAAAAGGGTGAAGTCAGCGCAGAGGTTACTTCGGCAAAGAAGTTGACCAAAGCGCAAACAGACAAACTGGCCAAGACGTTGAAAGCGTCTGTTGGCAAGGATGTAAAAGTGAATGTCTCCGTTGATGAAAGCCTCATCGGCGGTTTGATCGTTAAAGTGGGCTCGAAGATGATTGATAGCTCAATCAAATCCAAGCTCTCCAATCTTCAAAATGCAATGAAAGAGGTCGGATAATGGGTATCCAAGCTGCAGAAATCTCTGCGATCCTCAAGGACCAGATCAAAGGCTTTGGCAAAGACGCTGAAGTGGCCGAAGTCGGCCGTGTTCTGTCCGTGGGTGATGGTATCGCGCGTGTACACGGGCTGGACAATGTTCAGGCTGGTGAGATGGTTGAGTTCCCCGGTGGTATCCGCGGAATGGCGCTGAACCTGGAAAGCGACAACGT
>CAYWIR010000289.1:0-3969 GCA_964458375.1 uncultured Neptunicoccus sp. | reverse complement strand
CAAAACGCCGCTGTCGGTGTACAGCAGATCAAGGTCTTTCATGTAGCGATGCGCAGGTGTGGGATAGAGCGGCGCAAACAGCTGCGCGGCCCCTTTTAACAACAATAGGGGTGATTGTGACTGCGCATCCAAGCGGCCTGAGATTTGGATGAGTTGCTTTTTCAGTAAATCAGCCCGCGCCAGAAAAGCAAAATACGCCTTCTTTGTGCTGTTCTGTTCAGCGGGGGTTAAGTATGCGTTCAAAACACGGGTTTCAAACAAAACGGCAACGAGATTGGACCAGATCCGATTGGTTTCAGCCACTTGGCGCACCGTGTCCCAATCAGATTGCAGAGTTGTGACAAGGGATTTTGCCTGTGTTTGATCGGTATCTTTGCGGTAGCCGAACATCAAAACAGCCGCGAGCGTTTGCAAACAATCTGACTTACGCATTGGTGACTATCCACTGTTCCCAAAACGCGCCCGCCCACCGCCAGCACGCCCCCGAACTCTAGGTGGTTTTGATCGGGACTTCAAACCCCTGCCGCGGTTTAACCTGTGCCTACTGGCACCTGTGTTAAACTCTGGACGAAAACAGCGCGTTTGCAACGGGGCTTCGCGTGGAAATCCCGTTGCAAAACGGTGGGTTTACAGCTTGCGCATGGTGTTGGTTGTCACATGGGGAAAGACAACAGGGCCAATGTTTTGCATCTGAAGAACCATCAAGATGGTTTGGGAATATTGCAGTTGGGTGAAGGTTTGCCCTTCATCAAAGCTCTCAAGCCAGACGGTGCTGAAATAGCGGTCCACATTTGCATGTTTCTGTTCAAACGGGATGTTCGTGACCGCATAGCCTGGCAGTTTCGTATCGACCGACAGCTCGATAAAGCTGGAAGGCGGATCAGCTTGGATCGCCTCGGCCAAAGGAGCGTTGGGGTTCTTGGTGTAGGCCACGTTCGGGTTTTGGTAGTTTGCGTTTGTGTCCATCTGCACAAGATAAGGAGACACATCCACACCCGATGGAAAGGTCAGCGGTGCTTGGCCAATCACGGGGGCGCCGTACTGTGGGCCACAGGCGGTGTATTGCCCGCCCGCCAGAATGGAATTCCCATGAGGCACAGAAATCTGTTTCACCAGATTATAAACGGTTTGCGGAGCACGAGATTTCGGTTCCAGTTCAGGCCCGTAAGGGCCGATTTTCTGCTGGGCGCCTGTCATATAAAGCCATGAGCCGTTTTCTGCGTGTACCAGTTTGTCCTTGTCTGGACCTTCGGCGAAATAGACCCGCTGTTCATAAAACAACGTGTTCGCCACCTGCGTCCCTAGCCCACCGCGATTGGGTGCGGTGCCGTGGATCGCAGAGAATGTGATCTCTTCGTAATAGCTGAAATTCTTGAGGATATAGCCCTGCGGCGAATAGGGCTGTGATTGAGGCAGCGGCATTGAATTATAGGAATACGGATTGTCAGGCCCGCCCCTGCCGTCACGGCCAATGGGTTGGTTTGTCCATGTCCCAACCAAATGTTGCAGCGGACCAAGCGCCGTAGTGGGAGCACTTGGGTTTGCTTGCACGGGATCATGCACAAGCGGTTTTGACAGGTTTGGTGGCGTGACTTGAGATGACATAAAAAGCTCCCTAAGGTTGAATAAAAATTATTTTAATACTTTGCGATACTTCATATGACTACCATAGCGAGAATTGTTTGTTTGACAAATACTTAAAATAGCACTTTGATAAATTCATAAAGATACGGTGTATCGCAGTCTTTAGCGCCAATTTTCGGCCCGAAAATCAATGGGTCGTCTTTAAATTACAGAGACTTAGCCACACCGCAAAGTAGTTTAATTGTGCGAATCTTTTCGCATAAATTGAACGATCCTACCAGTCTTTTGATTGGTCATTTTAAAATATTTAGAAAGAAGGAAGACCATATGTCCAAAACCAAAGAGCTAGAAATTGCCATTGAGGAGGTGAACGCAGCTGTCACCAAACTCAAGGCAGAGGCTGCGAGCCACGGCGTTCCCGTGTGCTTTTGTCAGCCGTGCAGCGGTCCTGGACCCGTCTGCTTGTGTGTACAGTGCGTGCAATGCGTACAGTGTGTACAATGCGCAGGTCCACAACCGTTGTGTGTTCCGTGCACAAATTGCACCCCATGCCAGTACTGCGTTCAGTGTTCGCCCTGCACGCC
The DNA here is from genome assembly GCA_964458375.1 of uncultured Neptunicoccus sp. Taxonomy (GTDB): domain Bacteria; phylum Pseudomonadota; class Alphaproteobacteria; order Rhodobacterales; family Rhodobacteraceae; genus Amylibacter. The sequence goes on along the minus strand of CAYWIR010000289.1, from coordinate 1,801 downwards.
GTGTACACCGTGCACCCCTTGCACACCGTGTACGCCATGTTCGTCTGGCCCCGTGGCATACTGCGTACAGTGTGACACAGGTGGAGGCGGCGCTTGGCCTTGTATCATCACGCTTTGCGTCATGTGCGAAGGGCCTGCGTTGAAATGCGCAGAATGTGCGGCATGTCTCTACTGTGAGAAGTGTTCAAACTGTTTGCACTGTGACAAGTGCGAAAAATGTTTGCATTGCTCTAAGTGCGCGTAGCACGCATACTTGATTGAGTCCTAGCTTGGCTGCTCAACTTGAGTGGCCAAGCTTTTCTCGGCCCTTGCATTTTCAAGGGTGAATAAATTTAGGAATTATTTGAATGTCGCGAATTCGGCTCAGCCCTGCTGCCAGCATTTCACCAACAGGATCGGGCGTGATCCTGACATCTGATCTGGGAACATTTCGCCTGAAAGGCGCAGACCTTAGCGTTTTTGGCGAAAAGCTGATCCCCCTTTTGAACGGCGACAAGACCCGCGATGAAATCGCTGCCGCCGTAGATGGGTATTCGGATGCCAGTGTTTTGCAATTGCTGTCTTTGCTGGATGAACGGGGCCTGTTGGAACCTGCACCTGACGCATCCACGCGGTTTGGTCCCCAAGAACGCATGGCCAAAATCCTGCCAGAGGGGTTTCTTGATACGCTGGCAAAATCCCGTGTGCTTGTGGCGGGGTTAGAGCCTTGGGGTGTGATCACGGCCATTGAATTGGCCGCCACAGGTGTTGGTGAGATTCACATTCTCGATGATCGCATGGTGTCAGATGATGATCTGTTGTGTGTTCATGGCTGGACGCAAGACCATGTTGGCAAACCCCGCACGGCGGCATTGCTGGATGTGATGCAAACCGCGCGCAGCACCATCACCACGGGTGATCTGATCTTGGCCGATGATGGCACATTGGAGTTCGACCAAGACGGGTTTGACTTGATTGTGACGGGGCTGAATGCCGATGATCACCGCGTTCTTCGGGCTATCACAAAGTATGCGCAGGCCCATGACACAACCACACTGCACGGTCATCTGGATGGGCAAGAAGCTTGGATCGGTCCTGTTTTAAAACCGGGCCAGTCTGGTTGTTGGGAGTGTTTTCGTCTGCGCAAGTTGGCCAATGCCAAGAACACCCACGCCAGCCACGAATTTGACATATCGCGCCTGGAAACACGGCCAGACCCACGGGGCCGCGCCATGCTGGCCCCGATGGCGCCCGTTGTTGGCAACATGCTAGCCATGGATGCGTTGCGATTGCTGGGGTTGAACGAAGGGGTCCATCCCGCAGGCGGGTTCCGCGTGCATGATCTGTTTTCAGGGGAGTCTGAGAAGCATTCATTCGTGCCGATGCCATGGTGCGATGTCTGTGGAGGTGCCGCAAAAACAGTGGCTGACACGGATCCAGAATTGCACGATCCGCAATCCCACGTTCTGGGCATGGTGCATGACAGCGAGGCTTTGCGCGATCTGTTGCGGGGCTGGCTTGATTCCCGCGCGGGTGTGTTGAAAGATTTGACGCTGTATTCTTCTGGGCAAAACAGCGAGCAGCCCCGCACGGCGGGGGCCAATTTGGTGGGCTTTACCACGGGCGACCCACATAGGGCCGCTGGACCGATGGTTGGGTCAGGTAAGGCGTTGACTGATATGTCTGCGCAAATTGGCGCTGTGGGCGAAGCGATAGAACGGTACTCCGCATCGCGCTATCAAAAGGATGCGCTGCGCTATGCCCCAATAGCAGAGCTGGAAGGCGATGTGATCGATCCCGCCAACCTGCCGCTTTATAACAA
>CAYWIR010000288.1:0-3976 GCA_964458375.1 uncultured Neptunicoccus sp. | reverse complement strand
CGGCTCTCGTTGTCGTCCTGATCCCCGGAACAGGTGTGGTTTACACCCTTGCCATGGGACTTGGCCAAGGACGCCGCGCCGCAATCTGGGCCGCGCTGGGCTGCACCTTTGGCATAGTCCCCCACCTCGCCGCCGCGACCCTCGGTCTCGCGGCTTTGCTGCATTCCTCTGCGGTTCTGTTCCAAATCGTTAAGTTCGCAGGCGTGGCCTATCTTCTCTATCTCGCGTATCAAGCCCTCCGCGAAGGTGGTGCGCTCAACGTCACACCAGAACGCGCCGCCACATCTGGCCCAAAGATCGCCATGCGCGGCGCTTTGATAAACATTCTCAACCCAAAGCTCTCAGTGTTTTTCCTCGCGTTGCTGCCGCCGTTCCTATCGGGCAACGCAGCCACAGCAGGCGCGGAAATGACCATGCTTGGCGCAATCTTTATGGCTCTCACCTTCGCGGTCTTCGTACTGTACGGCCTCTTTGCCGCCACCGCGCGCGAATGGCTTCTTGGCTCTGAAACCGCCATGCGCTGGATGTCACGCAGCTTTGCCACCATTTTCGCAGCCCTCGCGGCCCGCCTCGCACTTGAAAGGGCCTAACCCGCATGGCCGATCAACAAACCATCGCCGTTTATGATGCCAAAGCGCAGGACTATGCGGATTTGGTCACAAACGACAAACCAAACCGCCATCTAACCGCCTTTATCGACGCATTGCCCAAAGGCGGCCACGCCCTTGATTTGGGGTGCGGCCCTGCAAACTCGGCCGCCACCATGGTCAAGGCAGGTCTCACCGTCACGGCAATTGATCCAAGCCACGAAATGGCGCGGGTGGCCAAAGAAAACTTCAACATCGACGTGCAAATCGGCACATTCGAAGACGTGACCGAAACCGCTCTCTACGATGGTGTCTGGATCAACTTTTCCCTCCTCCATGCCCCACGCAAAGATGTTCCCCGCTATCTCAAAGCCGTGCACACCGCCCTAAAACCCCAAGGTGCCCTGACCCTTGGCGTAAAAACGGGCGACGGCGAAAATCGCGACGGCATTGGCCGCAAATACACCTATTTTCAGCCCGCCGAACTCGACGCATTACTACGCGACGCGGGCTTCACCCCCACGTCAACCTATGAAGGCGCAGAAATGGGCCTCGCAGGAACTATGGATTCCTTTATCATCGTGACCGCCCATGCCTAAACTCTATGCCTACACAGACGGTGCCTGCTCTGGAAACCCTGGCCCTGGAGGCTGGGGGGCGTTGCTGCTGGCCAAAGACGGCGACACGGTCCTCAAATCCCGCGAACTGTGCGGCGGAGAGCCTGAAACCACCAACAATCGCATGGAACTCCTCGCCGCGATCAACGCCTTAAACGCGCTCGAAAAACCCAGCACCATCACAGTGATCACAGACAGCGTTTATGTCAAAGACGGCATCACCAAATGGATACACGGCTGGAAGTCACGCGGCTGGAAAACCGCTGCCAAAAAGCCCGTCAAAAACGAAGAGCTGTGGAAAGACCTCGACGCAGCCACACAGCGCCACTCCGTCACATGGGAATGGATCAAAGGCCACGCAGGCCACGAAGAAAACGAAAAAGCAGACGAACTCGCCCGCGCAGGCATGGACCCCTTTAAGCCCAAGAAATCCAAATGACCGCCCTCGAAGCGTTAGATTACGCCTCCGTCTTTATCTTCGCCCTCACAGGGGCACTCACCGCGTCCCGCGCTCAGCTAGACCTCATCGGGTTTGCATTCCTTGCCAACCTCACCGCAGTTGGCGGCGGCACCATTCGCGATCTTCTGCTCGATCGAAACCCCATCTTCTGGATAGACGCCCCGAGCTTCATCGCAGTCGCAACACTTGCCGCCATCCTCGTGTTCGCGACCGCGCACCTCTTTGAATCCCGCCAGCGCGTCCTCCTTTGGCTCGATGCACTCGCCCTCTCCGTGGCGGTGGCCGCTGGCACTGGCGTTGCCCTCACGCTCGGTCACGCGCCGATCATTGTTGCACTTATGGGCGCAGTGACGGGCACCATGGGCGGCCTCATGCGCGATGTGGTCGCTAACGAGGTCCCCCTCGCGCTCAAACAAGGTGAGCTTTACGTCACCGCCGCTTTTGCAGGCGCAATCGCGGCCCTTGCCACCACGCAACTCACGGAAAACCCATTGGCCGCACTCGCTGCCTGCACCCTCGTCACGCTCGCATTACGCGCAGGCTCCATCGCTTTTGGCTGGCGCTTGCCCGTCTACAAAAGCCGCCCACCCAAGCAATAACCTAAAATTTGATTTAAATCCCCTGAGCCTCTTTTTGGCCCAATATCCTCGCCGAAGGCATAGAAAACTAGGGCTCTAACCCACCCAAACGCGCGCCCTTTGCAATGGGAAACCCCTTCAAAAACGCATCCCGATCCATTGCGCCTTTCCCAGCACGCTGCAAACGCAACACATCCACCGCCCCTTCACCACAAGATACCCGCAGCGCATCATTCAACACAGTGCCAGCCTCCCCAGCACCCTCCACCACAGACGACATCAACAGCTTAATCCGTTGCCCCTCAACCAAGGTCCAAGCCCCTGGAAAAGGCGAAAGCCCGCGAATGTGCCGATCAACATCAACCGCCGACCTCGACCAATCCACCTCGGCCTCTGATTTTTCAATCTTCGCCGCATAGACCACACCTTCATCTGATTGCGGAACCGCCTTAGCCGAAACGCCATCGGCCAGAACATCCAAAATCGCATCCCGCCCCATTACCGCCAAACGATCATGCAACACCGCTGTCGTATCATTGGTCAAAATATCAGTGCGCACTGTTTCAAGCACGGGTCCCGTATCAAGCCCAGCTTCCATCTGCATCACACAGACACCCGTCTCTGCATCCCCCGCCAATATCGCGCGATGAATCGGCGCAGCACCACGCCAACGGGGCAGCAAACTCGCATGGATGTTCAGACACCCCTTTTTCGGCGCATCCAACATCACTTGCGGCAGGATCAGGCCATAGGCCACCACCACACCAACATCCGCGCTCAGCGCATCAAACGCCGCCACATCTGCTGCGTCTTTAAAGTTCACAGGATGACGAACCTCTAACCCCAAACGTTCCGCTGCCAGCTGAACAGGGGAAGGCCGATCCTTCTTGCCACGCCCCGCAGGACGCGGAGGCTGGCAATAGACCGCACAGACCTCATGCCCCGCCGCAACGATCCCTTCCAAGATAGGAACCGAAAAATCTGGCGTGCCCATGAAAACAACTCTCATGCCTTGCGCGCCTTCTTTTGCGCCTTAGCGATCAGCATCTTGCGCTTCACAGCGGACAGGTTGTCGAAATACATCTTACCATTCAGATGGTCGATCTGATGCTGCACCGATGTGGCCCACAGCCCCACCAGATCCTTGCGCACCCGCATCCCTGTTTCATCCAAATACGTCACCGTCACCCCACGAGGCCGCGCAATCTTGGCCGATACACCCACCAAATTCGGCGAGGCTTCAGTATGCTCTCGCAGCTTCAAACTCGCATCCAGAATTTCAGGATTGGCCATACGAATAGGCTCCTTGCCGCTTTCGCTGGCATCCACCACCGCGATGCGCCGCATCACACCAATCTGACAGGCGGCCATGCCGACACCGGGCATGGCATACATAGTATCGAGCAGATCATCCCAAACCGCACGCACGGTATCATCCACCCCGTCCACAGGATCACATACCGTGCGCAACCGCGCATCTGGCCAAGGGATAAACGGACGAATTGTCATTGAACATCTTCCAAATAATCGAGCACCAAACGCCCCTCCAAATGATCCGCTTCATGCTGCACGATCACGGCTGCATCGCCTTCAAAAACCTCTGTGTGCTTTTGCATCGCTTGATCCAACCACGACAGTTCTATCTTTGCAGGGCGCGTGACCGTCACAGGGCGATCAGGAATGGACAAACACATCTCTTCGACAGATGCCTCGGTGGTTCCAATCGGTGTTACT
>CAYWIR010000287.1:0-3992 GCA_964458375.1 uncultured Neptunicoccus sp. | reverse complement strand
GGCCTGCCCAGCGCCATCGTCCCCCACAGCGCCCGCATGGTGATCGACCGCCGTTTTTTGATCGAAGAAGACATCAAAGACGTGCAACAAGAAATCACCGATGTTTTGGAAAAGGTGAAATCGGAACGCACGGACTTTCACTACGACATCCGCGAAATCCAGCGTGTCATCCCCAGCATGACAGACAAAAACGCCCCCGTGGTCACCTCTATCGCTGCCGCCATTGAAAAGACGCTTGGCAAACCCGCCGAATACGTTGTCTCCCCTGGCAGCTACGATCAAAAACACATCGATCGCATCGGACACCTTAAAAACTGCATCGCCTACGGACCTGGCATCCTTGAACTGGCCCATCAACCCGATGAATACGTCGAAGTCTCGGCAATGATCGACAGCGCAAAGGTCATGGGCCACTCCCTATGCGACCTCTTGCTTGAATAAGCTCTTAACGGTCAGTTAACCCCTTTGAGCCTTCAATGTTCTCCAAATACCTATAGCGTTTCGTCATATTGTCGAAACGCTCTAAATCTGCTTCACCAACTGCGTCAGCTTTGCCATGGCAGGCATAGACGCGGCCTTCATGCGTCCCAAAATCGCCTGCTTTTCCGTGTCATCCGCTGAAACACCTCGCACCATGCCACTGAACCCATCCAACCGATTGTGGGTCAACCAAACCCGAATATCGCTGTCGCGCGACCAGTTGTATTGGTTCATCATGAACGGGATCATCAGACGGATCCAATCCGTCGCATGGTTGGGCAAAGGCACCACAGTACACAGCGCGTTTTTCTCGGCCTCAGTGTCTTTCGTGATCTCGATATGCGCAATCAAGGCCGCTGAAAACACAGGCTGATAGGACCGCACCGTTTGCGGCGTGATGAGCGAACCTTGGAAAATCGGTTTTGTTTCAAGATTGGTGATCGCACTGGCAGAACAATCCACATGCACCACATTCGGCCCTGTTTGAAGCGTCCCCTCATCCAGCACAATTTGATCCACACCAATGGACGACACCCGCCCCATACGCACCACGTTTTTCACGCGCCGCATCTCAGCCAACTCGGCCTGACTGATGGTCGCCCCATGAAACATCTTTGGCGTCACATCCGTATCAAGCCGCAGCAACACACCCGATGCTTCCAGCCGCTCAAACAAATCATCAACACCCTCCGCCGCTGCAATTGCTTCAAACTGCAAGGCTTGCGCGCCCAATGTGTCGTTAAAGAACGAAATATCCGCCTGCGTGTTTTTGCGATCCAACATCCACCCGTCGCGGGGCATGATCCACTGAATCGTGTCAGGATCAACTCCATTGCCCAGCAGCCAAATCACGGCGTCCATTCCCGTTTTACCGCCCCCTACGATCACATACCCCTCAGGCTTGCGATCAATCTTGGGCAGATCATTCAGCGGCATAAACCAAACGTCATCTGCTACATTAAAACTTGGCGTATGGGTCGATGGAACCGTGGTTTTCAGATAGGTCGCATCCACTGTCTTGGCGGCGTCCACGCAAAAGACCTCTCCTGTAAGGGTGTTTTGAAACACCCCATCCCCGCGATAATCGCACATGGGAAAATACCGCACGCGCCCCGTTGGCAAAAACTGTTCCTGCATAACCGCATCGTAATAGGCGGCGACCTCAGCCCCTGAGGCTAAGGATCCAAGCCCTTTGTTCAAGCCCACCGCGTCAAACACCCCGTTCGACAATTCCCGCGAACTGACCCCGTAAAACGCGCTCGGTTGGTGCAGCGTGACAAAAGGATAGGCGTTGTTCCAATGCCCACCCGGTTTTGCAAACTGGTCCACGATGATGATATCTACATCACTTTCAGTGACCAGCACATCGGCAAAGGCCATGCCAACGGCCCCGCTCCCGACAATCAGGTAATCTGTTTTCAGCTGGGTCTGGCTCATCAAACGCTCCACGTGCAAATCACTGAACCAAATATGCACCGATTGGTCATCAGACCAACCCTAACCCCACGGAACACCTACACGGCAATATTGTCGATCAAACGCACACCTTCAAACCAAACGGCAGCAAACAACCGCGCAGGGCGCTCTGCCGCCCACAACAACGACAGATTGTTGATGCCACGCAGGTCGATGTACTCCACCTCGCCAAACCCTGCTTCGCTCAATCGTCCGATGGCACGATCCCGCAACACCGCCAAGGGTTCCCCTGCCCGCAACCCTTTTGCGATCCCCTGCAATTCTGTGTGTAACAACGCTGCCGTTTCAAAACCCGCCTCTGACAGTTGCAAGTTGCGCGAAGACATAGCCAATCCATTCGGCTCACGGATCGTCGGGCACCCCACCACGTCAATCGGGATATCGAGATCCGCCGCCATGCGTTTCACCACCAGCAACTGCTGAAAGTCCTTTTCACCAAAGAACGCCTGATCCGCCGCCGTTTGCGTGAACAACTTTGCCACCACGGTCGCAACGCCTTCAAAATGACCAGGCCGATGCACCCCGTCCATGCAGTCTGTCACACCCTCTACTGTGACCGTCGATGCGAAACCATCGGGATACATTGTCTCCCCATCTGGCACATAGACCACATCCACACCCAGCGGTGCCAGCTTGGCCGCATCTTCATGTTCGGTTCGTGGATAGTTCGCCAAATCCTCGGGGTTATTGAACTGTTTGGGGTTCACAAAAATGGTGACAATCACGCGGTCACAAGCCGTTTTGGCCGCACTGACCAAACTCAAATGCCCTGCGTGCAGCGCACCCATGGTTGGCACCACACCCACAACCTCACCCGCCCGTTTCCACGCCGTTACTTTGGCCCGCAGCGCGGCCAGATCCCGTTCAATCACTGGCGTCATTCACTTGGCCTTCTTCACAGGCAACACATCCGCAAACACATGCTCTGGCCCCGGAAACTTGCGTGCCTTCACATCTTTTGCATATTGCGCAATGGCCTCTTCTGCCGTTGCGCCCAACTCTGCGAACCGCTTCACAAACTTCGCCTTGAACGCGGTAAACAGCCCCAACATGTCATCCAGCACAAGGATTTGACCATCACAGCCTGCCGATGCACCAATCCCAATTGTGGGGATATTCACTTGCGCAGTGATCCGATCCGACAACCCCTCTGGCACCTTTTCCAACACAACGGCAAAAGCCCCCGCATCAGCAACCGCTTTCGCATCGGCCACAACCCGCTCGGCATCTGCGTCGCGCCCCTGCACTTTGTATCCACCCAGCGTGTTGATGGATTGGGGTGTCAAACCCACATGCGCCATAACAGGCACGCCACGGCTTACAAGAAACGCAATCGTTTCGGCCATGGCCACGCCCCCTTCCAGCTTCACCGCGCCCGCGCCGGTTTCCGCCATCAACCGCGCCCCGTTGCGAAACGCTTGTTCTTTGCTTTCCTCGTAAGAGCCGAACGGCATATCCACGACCATCATGGCCGAACGCAACCCACGCGCCACCGCTTGGCCGTGCATAATCATCATCTCCATGGTCACACCCAACGTGCTCGGCAGCCCATGTAGCACCATGCCAACGCTGTCCCCCACCAGAACAAAGTCACAATGCGCATCCATCAATTCGGCCATTGGGGTAGTATACGCGGTCAGGCTGACCAGCGGCTCCCCCCCTTTGCGGGCTCGAATATCCATCGGCATTGGTGCACGTTTTTTGGCTGTTGCACTCATCGTTTATTTCCTCCGCTGCATTGCAAATGGCATTTAAACGCTCACCCTTCAGATTGCTACCCTCCACACACGTAAAGCACGCCCCTTGATTACAAACCAAATTACTGGAACACTCCCCCTAGATATCTGCTCATATCCACAAGGGAGTTTTCCAATGACATTCGTTAAATCCACGCTTACCGCAGCCGCCGTCCTTATGGCCACATCTGCACTGGCCAAAGACGACCTCACCATCGCGATCCAGTTGGAACCCCCGCACCTTGACCCAACCTCCGCCGCCGCTGGCGCCATTGACAGCGTGCTCTACTCTAACGTCTT
>CAYWIR010000286.1:0-4009 GCA_964458375.1 uncultured Neptunicoccus sp. | reverse complement strand
GCGAGTTGGGCCAGTTCGTTGGCGTTTTCCATAACGGTGTGTTGGGCAACCCAAGCCCGCATCAGGCTGTCTGGGGATGGATCGGGGCGGGCTTCGGAAATGGCTTGGAACCAGATGGCTTTGGTTTGTTCCAGCATCACCCGCATTTGAGCGACAGCCAGTTGTTTGGTTGGGTACATGCGGCGTTTGACGGGCGGGGTGCCGGGGACCTCGCCGCGCAGGTACGACACGGTGAAATCGTAACAGGCCTGTGCAATGCCAACGTAGGCTGGGGTCAATGTCATGAACATGTGGGGCCAACGGCGTGCGGCGTTGGGGTAGATGCCCATGGGCATAAGTTGACCGTCATCAGGAACGAAAACGTCTTCGAAGATCAGGGTGCGGGATACGGTGCCGCGCATGCCAAGTGGATCCCATTCGCCTTCGACGCGCACGCCTTCGGCGTCTGCGGGAACGGCGATGTACATTGTGTTGCGGCGGGAGTGTGCATCGTCTGGGGATTGTAGTGCAGTGCAGAGCGCACCGTAGTAATCCGCGTGGCCTGACAAGGAGGCGAAGATTTTTTTGCCGTTGATTTTCCAGCCACCATCCACCTTTAGCGCGGTTGTTCCGAAAGCTTTGAAGCCTGCGGCTGCTGCACCGCCTTCAGAGAAGGGTTGGGCGTAGATTTTTCCGTCGTCTAGGATGCGGCGATAGTGTTTCTGGCGCAGAGCGTGGTGTTGAGTGCGCGTGTCTGCGTCGATATCCAATTGATCGAGCAAGTCGCCTGTCCACAAACAGGACGACACGTGCATGTTGAAGGTCAGCGCCGTGGCACCGCATACGCGGCCAATTTCAGCAGCGGTGAGCATGTAGGTTTTAAGGTCCGCCCCGAGGCCGCCTTCGGCCTTGGGAATGCAGATGCCAAGGAGGCCAGATGCGGCGAGGTCTTGGTAGTTTTCAGTGGGGAAGGATGCTTCGCGGTCATAGCGTTCGGCGCGGGCGGCAAAGTTCGTTTGTGCGAGTGTGCGGGCCAGTGTGCTGAGTTCGGTTTGTTGGTCCGTGAGGCCCCATGCCTGCGGATCAAATATGGGTGCGATGTCCGTCATGTTGGGCCTATGTCGGTGAGGAATTTTGAAAGAAGTGCGTTGAACGCATCAGGCATTTCTTGGTGCAGCATGTGCCCTGCGTTGTTGAACAGGTGGAACTGTGCGGACGGCATTGCGGCGGCCATCTTTTGCATCGTTTTGGCGGGGGCGTTGCGGTCTTCATCGCCCGCCACGATCAGGCTGGGGCAGGTCAGGTTGGCAAGATCATCGGCGCGGTCAAAGCTCACAAGGCAATGCAGGATGTCGCGCCATGTGGCTTCGGGGACGGTGGCCAAGGTGGTTTCGATGTGTTTGATTTCAGCCATGCTGGCGGCGGAGCCAACGAGGTGTGGCGCCGTGAGGGCGGCCATTTCGGCCATAGACTGGCCTTGGTCCAACGGATCAAGGCGGGCCTTTAGAAATGCGGTTTTGAAGCTGTCATCGCGAGCGCCGAAACGGGGTGTCGTGGCAACAAGGGTGAGGGATTTTACCTGATCTGCGCGGCGAACTGCGTGTTCCAGCGCGATCATACCGCCGATAGATTGGCCGACCAGATGAACAGGACCGCCGATTTGGTCAATTGCGGTGGCGAGCCGTTCGGATTGGTGGGCAAATGTCGGCGGGGACAGGCGTACATCTGACCCTTGATACCCTGGTAGGTTTAGGGCGATGACGCGGTGGTTAGGAAACGCGCCCATTTGGTGATGAAAGCTGCGCGCGCTGCCACCGATCCCATGGAGGCAGACGATGGTGTCTGTCCCGCTGCCTGACGCGGCGTAGGTGAGGCCGTCGAGCGTTGCGGTCATACGGGGGTTCCTGCCTTCACAACCAACTGCCCATCCAGCGCGATGTCGCAGCCGAGCATGGGCAAGTCGAAATGGCCGCGGGTGAAGCGTTTGGCAAATTCGTTTGCCCCCGTGGAATAGAGGAAATTGCCTGCCAAGGCGCGCAGTTCTGTGCCGTTTAGATCGTGCTTGTCGTACATGGTGAGGGCTTCGTACCGCGAGGCGGGATTAAGGCCCCAGCCTACGTGGCTGGTGGCATAAGCGAGCGGGTCGTTGAAGCCTTCAAAATAGGTGCGCATGAGTTTGGCATCCGCGCCTTTGCCTGCGATATCGGTGACGAAATCGTCCTTGAGGGTGAAGATAACTTCGGAGTCAAAGTAGCGTTTGAAGGTGAGGTTGATGTCCCCTGGTTGAAACACAAGCTGGCCGTTGACCTTGCCTTCGCGCGGAAAGCTGACGAGCAGACCTGCGGGCCAATGGGCGAGCGTGCCAGGCCGATCTGTGAACCCCCAAATGCCCACGGTGGCGGCCCCTGTCATATCAACATTCAGGTCAGTACCTGCGTCAGACGTGACGGTCATCACGGATGCGCCACGGCATTTTCCGACGGCGTCTTTGACCAAATCCTTCATGTCGGGTGTTGGCACAAGACGGGCGAGGATATCTGGGTGTTCGTTTGAAATGTTCAGGATGCGGGCGCCAGATTGTAGGATTTTCCCTGTCTGGCGGGCGTGCATCAAACCTTCGATTGTGAGGTCGAGTACAACATCGGCTTCACAGGCTTTGGCCACGGCGTCGGGTGCGGTGTTCAATGCTTCGCAAGCGCCTGTGGAGCGGATGATCGGCCCATCGGCGGGGGGAGGCGTTTCCACCGTAACAGAGGTGTAGTCCAATCCCATGCGGGTCAGTGCGGCCTTGGTGATGTCCACGTTTAGGCTGCGTGATCCTGTTTCCGAGAGGATGATAATCGTCTCGGATTTGGTCATTTTGCACAGCTCAAACACACGTTGAAATGCGTCGATCCAAGCGGGGTTGTGATTGGGGGAATACATCATCAAAAATTAATCACAGTCGGCGATATTTAAGTCAAGATTATTCCCTTTCGCGCAGGGCGGCAGGATGGTTGCGCGTTTGCTGGTTGTGCTGACCTGTTGATGTCGCGTTAACGGCTCCACTTAATTGAGCAGCCCATAGAGGGAGTTTGGTGTTCTGGGCCGTGTCCAGTTTGTGCCACCAAGCGCATTGCGTTGAGCAGTTCTGGGGTTGTGGCGTCGGGTTGGCCCATGGTGCCGTCATCCAGCCGTCCGCGATATTGCAGGCCGCCGTCTTTGTTGAAGCCAAAGAAATCGGGCGTGCAAATTGCACCAAATGCTTTGCCAACAGATTGGTCTTGGTCCACCAAATAAGGAAAGTCCCAGCCGTATTGCGCGGCGTATTTCAGCATGTTTTCGGGACTGTCCTCGGCATAATCGCGATAGTCGTTCGACATAACGGCCAGAACGTTGATCCCTTCGGACATGAGCGTCTTGGTGTCGGCAGCCAAGCGATTGCCGATGGTTTTTACATAGGGGCAGTGGTTGCAGATGAACATCACGAGCAAGCCCTTATCACCGAGATGATCGGACATTGTGAAGGGTGTGCCGTTTGGATCGGACAGGGTGAAGTCTGGTGCTTGCCAACCGAAATCGCAGATAGGTGTGTCGAGGAGCATTGAGGAAATCCTTTGAGTTTCGGGAAGTTTACGGGGGCTGAGGGCCAAAGAAAAGGATTAGGAATTTTGATTGTTGGGCGGATGGGTTATAGCGTTGGGTGATTGGTATCGGAGACCCCGCGTATGATTGGCACAGTGTTCAATTTGAAACAGCTAGAGGCGTTGGTCTGGGTGGCGGATCTAGGCACGTTTCGTAAAGCGGCGGCGCATTTGAACACGACGCAGCCGAATATCTCTTCGCGGATATCGGGGTTGGAGGCATCGCTGGGTGTTGTGCTGATGCAGCGGGATGCTGGGTCCGTGCGTATGACCGCCAAAGGTGAGGATATTCTGTTAGAGGCGCGCAAGGTGTTGCGACAGGCGGAGGGTTTGCTAGCGGTGGCCGAGCGTCCTGATTTGATTGAGGATCGGTTGCGGTTGGGCGTGACGGAGCTGGTGGCCTCGAC
>CAYWIR010000285.1:0-4020 GCA_964458375.1 uncultured Neptunicoccus sp. | reverse complement strand
GTGAATGCTATCGCGCCTGGGGTGATCGATACGCCAATGTGGGATGTGGTGGACGCCCAATTCGCGCAATACGAAAACAAACCAAAGGGCCAAAAGAAACGTGAAGTGGGTGAGGCTGTGCCGCTGGGTCGTATGGGTGATCCGCGTGATGTTGCGGACCCTTGTGTCTTTCTGGCGTCAGACGAAGCGCGCTATATCACGGCCCAGACGTTGAACGTCGATGGTGGGAATTGGATGAGCTGATGTTGGCAAGCCTTGTGCCCCTTTCAAACGCGACTTTGAATAAGCTGTCTGCGGATGTGCAAACGCCGAACTATGATCGATCGCAGATCACTGCGGGCATTGTTCATATCGGTTTGGGAAATTTCCACCGCGCCCATCAGGCATGGTATTTGCACCGTTTGATGCAGCAGGGTGAAGCGATGGATTGGGGTATAATTGGCGCAGGGGTGCGCGCCGCCGATGCGGACCAAAGAACGCGATTGGCCAGCCAAGACTACTTAACCACGTTGATCGAACTCGATCCTAAAGGCCCGTCCGCTGAAGTGACGGGCGCTATGATTGACTTTGTCCCAGTCGAGCCCGCCAATGGCGCCTTGATTGCACAAATGGCGGATCCAGCCATCCGTATTGTGGCGCTGACTGTGACTGAGGGGGGCTACTACATTGATCCCGTGACGAAAGGGTTTGATGCGGGCCATCCTGACATTCAGCATGACGCGGCCCATCCCAATACGCCACGCACGGCATTTGGGGCGATGATCGCTGCGCTGGGGCAACGCCGCGCGAACGGAGATGGGCCGTTCACGGGGCAAAGCTGTGACAACTTGCAAGGGAATGGAGATATCCTGCGTCAAACAATCGTGTCGCTGGCAAGGTTGAGCGACCCTGATTTGGCGGACTGGATCGATGCAAACTGCACCTTTCCCAATTCGATGGTCGATTGCATCGTCCCTGCAACAGGTCCAGACGAAATAGAACGTGCGAAACAATTCGGTATCATGGATACGGCCCCAGTCACGCACGAGAATTTCCGCCAATGGGTGATCGAGGACAATTTTTGCGCAGGTCGCCCAGATTGGGACCATGTGGGCGCAACCTTTACCGATAATGTGCATACGTTTGAGGCGATGAAAATTCGAATTCTGAACGGGGGGCATCAGCTCATTTCAAACGTGGGTGAAATCCTTTCTGTGGATTTTATCGCTGGATGTATGGATCACCCGTTGATCAGCGCCTATTTCCGCAAAGTGGCTGTTACTGAGATCGTTCCGCAAGTTCATGCTGTACCTGGCATGACGCCACTGGCGTATGTGGATTTGATCGATGGTCGGTTTTCCAATCCCGAAATTGTGGACACTGTGCGCCGTGTGGCTTTTGATGGATCGTCGCGCCAAACTGGGTTTATTCTGCCCACGCTGCGCGAAGCATTGGCCGCTGGCACGCCAATGTCTGGCCTTGCGCTGTCCCAAGCGATTTGGGCGCGTATGTGTGAAGGCACCCGCGCTGATGGCACGCAGATTGAGCCGAATGATCCTATCTGGGATACACTGAACCGCGCGGCCAAAAAGGCAAAAGCGACCCCTAGTGTATGGCTCGAACAGCGGGATTTATACGGTGATTTGGCTGACAATGCCGCCTTTGTGGAGAGTTTTTCGAACTGGTTCCGTCTGATTTGGAGTGACGGCGTGGAGGCGGCGCTGCAAACCTATCTGGCGGAGTGATTTGATCGCGTAGACGTTTGGATAGTGTACCGAAGCTATTGGGTGTCATTGCTCTTCGGACCCGACATTTCGCAGGCGATTTCCAAAATCCATTTCTTAAAGGCGGCTACTTCTGGCCTGTTCAAGGATGCCGCAGTGGTCGCAAGATCGTATCCGAGTCCAGTGGATTCAGCAGAGTTGGGACGCAAGTGAACCAGCAGACCTGCCTCAAGGGGGTCAAGAAGAATGGGCCAGCTTGCAAGGATCAATCCTTGGCCGGAAATTGCGGCCTGTACCGCCAGCCCATAGTCGCTAAACCGCAGACCTGTGGTGGTGTCCATGTCGCCCTTTTGGTTCCGCGCCGCCCATTCAGACCAATCAAACCATTTCTTGGTTGTTTTCGCCCAAGGTTGATCAGACAAATCCCAGTGTATTAACGGAGCTGAGGTGAAGGGATCCATCGCTGCATTGTTGTTCAGTTTTTGGGCTAGTGCGGGGCTGCAGGCAGGAAACACCCGATCATCGAAAAGCCGTGTCGTGACGAGACCTTGATCCACCGCTACGCCATATCTAATTGCGACATCCACGTCGCTGGCTTTTAGGTCGACGATCTTCTGATTTGAATCGATTAAAACGTCGATGCCCGGATATTGTTCTCGAAACGCTGGCAGTCTGGGCACGAGCCAAGTGGTGGCGAGCGAGGCTTCGACCGTTACGATCAAACGCTTGTTCGCATCGTATGTGCGGATTTTGCGAACGCCTTCGGTGAGATGCCGCATTGCGGTTGATAGATCACGTTCGGCATGGGTTGCTGCCGCTGTTAACGCAACGCCCCGCCCATTTCGAACAACAAGTTTCTGGCCGACTGAGGCTTCAAGTTTGGCAATTAGTTGTTTTACGGCTGCGGGCGTGACGCTCAGTTCATCTGCCGCCTGCTGATAGTTCTGCGTGCGCCCTACGACTTCGAGTGCTCGTAATGCATTTAGAGAGGGCAGCCATTCTGTCATAGGTTAGTTTTTCTATCAGTTTTGCTCATCTCTAATGTCTTCAATGGAAGCAGTAAATCAAGTATTAAATGGAAATACAATCAAACGTCACTGAGAATTTTGCAGAAAAACTAACCAAGCGCATCTTGTGTAAGACGTGCGAAACATAGGGAAATGACCATGCGTTCAAGCGATGGAACCACCAGAAGTGTTGTAACAGATATGCCAGGTGCGGGCTGGGATTATTCAATCACGCGCCACCCATATCATGCCCATGAACAGCCCAAGGGCGCGCATTACTGCGTTTACAATCGCCGCTTGATGGCCGTGTGTTTTGATGATCATTCAACCGAGGACGGATATTGGCGACTGCGCCAACAGGCGGCACTGTTGCATACTGGCGAATTTCCACTGGAGTTTCGGGGGCCAGATGCGGAGCGTTTGCTCGATAAGTTGTTCACCAAAGATATGACGAAGGTCAAAGTGAACCGCTGTGGCTATGGTCTCGCATGCTACGAAGATGGCGGCTTGTTGGTTGATGGCATTTTGCTGCGGCTGGCTGAAGATCGGTTTTGGTATGCGCAAGCAGATGGCGATTTCTATTCATGGGCCCGCGCACATGCGGCAGGTATGGATGTTGAGATTGTTGATCCAAATGTCTTTGTGAGCCAAGTTCAGGGACCAAATGCGCTGAAAATTCTTGAAGCTGCGGCCACGGATGGGTTGCCTGAAAAATTCACTTACTTTGCTGTCGCGCGTGTGGATCTTGCGGGGCAAGAGGTGATCATAACGCGCACAGGGTACACCAATGAATTGGGGTGGGAGTTCTACACCGAACCCCATCACGATGCGGATGCGATTTGGGACCACCTGAAAGCAGTTGGTGAAGAGCACGGATTAGAAATCTTTGGGCTTGATGCGATGAACATTCGCCGTATTGAAGCCGGTATTCTGAATGCAGGTGCGGATTTTAATCCGTCTACAACACCATATGAAGCAGGTCTTGGACGCTTCATTGACGAAGACAAAGGCGATTTTATTGGGAAAGCCGCGCTTGCATCTGCATCCAAAGAACGTCGGTCGCATGGGTTGAAATGCGAAGGTGGCGAGCCATTGATTTCAGGTGAAATCTTCGCGGACGGTGTGGCGATTGGAACTGTGACGGCTGGGGCGACTTCGCCTTATCTTGGGCATGGGATTGGCATTGGTTTGATGAATGACCCTGCACATACGGTGGGATTGGCTGTTGAAATCAGATGTAAAGATGGTTCGACGCATGCTGGGGAAATCGTAGCATTGCCCATGTATGATCAAGACGCCGAAATCCCACG
>CAYWIR010000284.1:0-4053 GCA_964458375.1 uncultured Neptunicoccus sp. | reverse complement strand
TTCGTTTCGACTTCGATCTGCCCCGCAGACCCGCGCACTTCGGATGCCAGTGCGCCTTCAACAATTTCCACACCTTCTGCACGGATAGCTTCCAACACCACGGCCGCCGCATCGGGATCATCTTTGCCCAGCGCCTTATCGCCTTCCAGCACGGTCACTTTACTGCCCAAGCGCCGATGCGCCTGCGCCATCTCCATACCAATCGGGCCACCGCCAATGACGATCAAATGCTCTGGTTGTTCGCGCAAATCAAAGATGTCTTCATTGGTGTAATGGGGCACACTGTCCAACCCGGGAATGGGTGGCACAAAAGGCGACGACCCTGTCGCAATCACAAAGCGCCGCGCGGTAATAATCGTGTCACCCGCTTGCAGTTCCGTGGGCGAAATAAACGTACCGAATTCTTCAATCACCTTCACGCCAAGGCCCTCGAACCGCTCCACACTGTCATGGGGTTCAATCCCTGCAATTACATTGCGCACATGATCTTTGGCCTTCGCATAATCCACCTTTGGAATGCTGGGCGTTACACCAAACTCCACACCGGTTGTCATGGCATGGGCATGCTTGCCTGCCGCAATCAGCGCCTTAGACGGCACACATCCGTAATTCAGGCAATCACCACCCATCTTGTGCCCTTCAACCAGCACAACATCCGCACCCATCTGCACCGCACCCGCAGCAACAGACAGCCCGCCTGATCCACCACCAATGATACACAGGTCCGTTTTGATACGATTGGTCATCAGATCGCGTCCTTCTTCTTCGTAAATTTCTTAATGATGATCGGCAGCACCGCCAATGCGCATAGTCCAAGGATCGGCCCCAGAATATGCGGTTCAAAGATGATGCCAAGGTTCGGGCTTTCCCCACGCGCAAACACTTCTCCCAGACCAGAGCCAACAGAAGTGTAAACAATCGACCCCGGCATGATCCCAAAAAACGTTGTGAACGCGAAATTGCGCAGGCTGACACCCAAAAACGCAGGCGCGAGGTTCGCAAGGAAAAACGGAATGGCAGGCACAAGCCGCATCAGGAACAAGAACGAAATCTCATTCTCGCGCAGTCCTGCTTCCATCTTTTGCATCAAACCCTGCTTTTCTGCCAATTTCGCATGCAACATATCCCCCAGACCCAGTTTTGCCGCAGAAAAGATCGCAATCGCCCCAAGCGTCGCTCCAATCACACAAAACAATGCACCGGGAAATATTCCAAACAGAAATCCCCCCGTCAGCGTCATCACCGCAGCCCCTGGAAGGGAAAACGCCACCACCACCACATAGATCAGCACGAACACAACAGCAGCGAGGGCATAGTTGCTGTCCCGCCACGCTATCAACGCCTCGCGGTTGTCGCGCAATGCGTCAAAACTCAGCACATCGCGCAGCGCAAAAAAACCAATTGCAGCAACCGCCACAATAATGATCAACGGCAGCAGCCGCTTTATATTGAACGATTTATGTTCCATGGCATCTGCCATTTTCATCCCCTTTCGGGATTAAAGACCTCTGTTGCCCCTTCATTGCGCAAAGCCATGGGGCAAAGATACCCCGCTCACGCGCCATTGATCGTGCGGGATGAAATGTTACAGGAAATCACGCATCATGGGTCTATTCCTGTAACATCAGCCACAAACCCGTTATAAAACCCCTGAATTATTGCAGATATTTGCGCCAAACCGAATTGACAGACCCCCGCCCAAGTCCTAGAAGCCAAATCTCGAACACCCACGGCCTTCGAATCCCCTATGGATTTGGGCCACCCGATCAGGAGACCTGACATGAAACGTACTTACCAGCCGAGCAACCTTGTTCGCAAACGCCGCCACGGCTTTCGCTCTCGCATGGCGACAAAAGCAGGCCGCAAAATCCTGAACCGCCGTCGCGTTCAAGGCCGTAAGAGCCTGTCTGCATAAGACGTCGGACCGAAAGGTCTAAGATTTTGAAACCGCCGAAGGCAGACCAAAGCATCAAATCAGATGCCGAGGCAACGCCCTCGGCGGTTTCCGTTCGTTTGGCCGATGGGTCCGTTCAGGTGATGCAGGTGCGCAGCCAGTACCTCGCCTGTAACAACAAATTGCGCCAAGGCACCAAAGCGTTCCTGCTACAGGCTCGCAACCGCAATGACGATGACCCCACCATCAACGTTGGCTTTACCTGCTCCAAAAAAGTTGGCAACGCCGTCGCCCGCAACCGCGCCAAACGCCGTTTGCGCGAAATCGCTCGCTTGACGCTGCCCGAACACGGAACAGCAGGCTGGGATTACGTCCTGATCGGCCGCAAAGACACCACCGCCACCCGCGATTTTGCTCAAATGCAAAAAGACCTCGCTTGGGCATTAACCAAAGTTCACGGTTAAACCCGCCCAAATTGGGCAATCATCACAAACATCTCGCCACTAAGTGATTTCTTTGGGACCACGTTCGCACCACATCAATATAGAAGAAGCGAAAATCTCAAAGGACCCCTATGTGCCGCCTGACTGCCTATCTCGGCCCCGAAATTGCGCTTGAACGTATTATTGTGACGCCCAACCATTCCCTGTTGGAACAAAGCCAAGCAGCGACGGAAGCCAAACTTTCGACCAACGGCGACGGGTTCGGCATTGCGTGGTACGGCGATGACCCAATCCCGGGTCTCTACCGCGATGTTCTCCCAGCGTGGTCCGACGGCAACCTCCCCAACCTGTGCCGCATGGTAAAATCGCATCTATTTTTGGCTCACGTACGGGCCTCAACGGTCGGCGAAGTAACCCGCGTCAATTGTCATCCCTTTACGACACGCAAATGGTCGTTCGCACACAACGGTCAAATCGCTGATTTTGATCGCATTAGACGCCAGCTTGAAACGTTCCTTCCTGATGACCTTTACGCCTTGCGCAGGGGCACCACGGACAGTGAAATGTTCTTTCTACTGTGTCTGTCCAACGGATTGGAACAGGATCCCATGACAGCCATCCAAACCACGTTGGATCAAATCCGAACTCTGCAAACAGACACGCGCAAACCCAACAGGCTTGCTTGTGTCCTTACCGATGGCGACTCTGTCTATGGGTTTCGCCACGCCTCTGATCACGCCAGCCCGACGCTGTATCTTTCGGGGCCACTCGCCTCGGGGGGTACAGCGCTCGCGTCTGAACCGCTCGATGAAGATAATGGAAATTGGACACCACTTGGCGAAAACGAAATGGTCTGCCTGTCACAAAATGGCGTGAACCGTCACACCCTCCACTAGTGTAACGGATGTCAGGCTGGTATCTCCACTATATGACACCACTCGCCAAACTCCTGTCCCTGCCTGTAAAAGCCTACCGCCTGACGTTTTCCAGCTACGTTGGCCACGGGTGCCGCTACCAACCCACATGCAGCGCATATGCGCTGGAAGCGTTGGAAAAGCACGGCGGGCTCAAAGGCGGCTACCTTGCCGCCCATCGCATTTGTCGCTGTCACCCTTGGGGCGGGTCGGGCATCGACAATGTGCCTGACTAAAAACACTTGCCAGACTCACAACGCCTAACTTAAGACAGCGCTAAGGCGATGGCGTCGCCTCACGTGCCTTGCACGCTTCTCAAACTTGTTCTGAACGCCGGAGCATGTTGCAGGAGCGCACAAAAACCTCCTGTCAAAGGAGATTCACATGAACCAACTCACATCTTTCCAAAACACCGAATTTTTCACTTTTGCAAATGGTGAAAAAGCACCGCTTCCTTTTGCCCAAGTAGAATACGACACGCGCCTTGCGGGCCTTCGCGCCATTATGGCCGACCAAAATCTAGACGCCGTTGTCCTCACGTCCATGCACGGCATCGCGTATTATTCTGGCTTCCTCTATTGCGCCTTTGGCCGCCCTTACGCCTGCGTTGTCACCCATGACCGTGCCACAACCATTTCCGCTGGCATCGACGGCGGTCAACCCGCACGCCGCTCGGCCTGTGACAACATCGTCTACACCGATTGGAAGCGCGACAATTACTGGCGTGCGGTCAAGCACTGCACAGGAACGGCGCGGCGCATTGGGATCGAAGGGGATCACCTGACCCTTTCGGGCCAAACCG
>CAYWIR010000283.1:0-4063 GCA_964458375.1 uncultured Neptunicoccus sp. | reverse complement strand
TGAAGACCCTGACCGATAGGCAAGATGATATTGTCTTCGCTGACAACAACCTCATCGAAGTACATTTCGGACAATGGCAGGAAGTTATAGGACGGTGTGTCATACCGCGGGCCAAAGCTGACACCCTTGGCATCCGCAGGGATCGCAATCATCGCCATGTCTTTGTGGCCAGGCGCATCGCTTGTCTTCACAACTGTAAAGTAGATATCGGCCTCGCCAGCCAAGCTGACCCAAGCCTTTGCGCCGCTGATTGTCCATGTGCCATCATCGTTGATTTTGGCGCGGGAATACATCTTCATCGGATCGGACCCTGACTGCGGCTCGGTCAGTGCAAAATTTGCCAACTTGCGACCAGAGGTCAGTTCTGGACCCCATGTCTCTTTGAAGGCGTCTGTGCCGTATCCGCAGCCAGCAAAAGTACAAATGTTGTGCATGGAAACCGCAAACGCATAAGCGCCATCGCCCAGACCCAACTGTTCGTAAACCTGAATACCTTCAGACAATGGCAAACCCTGACCACCAAACTCCTCTGGTGCATAAAGACCCATCAGGCCAGCAGCACCTGCCATATCGGTGGCTTCGCGGGGCCACACCTTTGCAGTGTTCCAAGCGTCGACATTTGGTGTGATAACTTCATCCGCGTGGCGGCGGGCGGCTTCAAGGATAGTTGCTAGTTTGTCTGACATAACGGGGTCTTTCGATGGGACACACTATCCCATTACGCCACCCACCAAGGGCAGCGCGATCACGGACAGCGTAGTTTTTGTTTCTAGATAAGGCTTCTGACAGGCAGATAGCCCGCCACAACGCTCTCTGCTATCTCGTGAGGTGACAGTTTATTGTCCGAAAGTGACAAACTCACTCAGACAGCGCCTTGGACCCACGATAGAAACTTGGCGTGTTCCCTGTCCAACGACGAAACGCACGATGAAAGTTCGCTGCCGAGGAAAACCCAACCTCATGCGCAACAGCATCAATGCTCATTGTCCCCAAAGACAGGTTTCGAATTGCAATGTCACGGCGCAGCGCATCTTTGATGGCTTGGAAGGATGTGCCATCAGCCTCCAACTTGCGGATCAACGTGCGCGGCGTCATGTGCATCGATTTTGCAGCTTCCTTCAAGTTTGCATCATCCCAGCCCAACTGGCTGAGGTAGTTGCGTACTCGCAAGGCCTGCGTATGTTCACGCGAACGTGTGAAAATC
The DNA here is from genome assembly GCA_964458375.1 of uncultured Neptunicoccus sp. GTDB lineage: Bacteria > Pseudomonadota > Alphaproteobacteria > Rhodobacterales > Rhodobacteraceae > Amylibacter. Next base: position 2,859 of record CAYWIR010000283.1, on the reverse strand, counting down.
CAATCACGCGGCGCATTTTCCAAGAACTGGTCCAGCTCAGTTGTGCTTCGAATTTGCACCTTGCCGAGATCATCGAGGGCAAAAGAAATGGATGTCTGCGGGCAAGCAAACGTAACAGGCGAGGGAAAGATAACAGAATAGTCTTGCGCAAAGCTGGGACGCTCAAAGGCAAAACCCACCGCGGTCACTGGAACTTCTTTACGGGCCAACCAAGACACTAGACCGTGCGCAAGTTTGAGGATCAGCATATGTCCAAACGGCTGGCTCGCTCCTGTACTCTGAGGCTGCAAGGACAGGGTCAGCGTCTTGCCCTGCTGGATCAGGGTAAACTGATAGTCATCCAACAGCAGGTTCCAAAAAGTGGAAAACCGATACAGCGCAGAGGTCAAAGTGGTCGCTTCGCGCACAGAGGTCAAAAGATGTTGTAACGCGCGGGGCCGAATTGGACGCCCCCAAAGCCCCATCATTTCATCGCCAGTTTCCACAGCAGCAAGCTGATAAAGTCGAACCAATTGATCCAATGTCACCCGACCTTGCGATGGATCCTGTTCCAGCATCAGGTCAGCGCGTTTCAAAAGCGACAAATATTCTTTCTCGCTGCAAAGAGAGCGCAGCGCGGCCAACCAGTCCTCTATGAACAGGCGTGATACCGTTGAATATTGTGTCGAAGACAGGGCGCTTTTCATACCCTTTTGGCTATCACTTGGTTTTGCATTGTTAAAGTCTGTTGGGCATTTGACGAAGGTTAGCCGTTCAAAACCCGATTGCTCTCCCACAGTACGACCAAACCGCGAAGCACACTATTTCGGTATCACAGTAGGCAAACTAGCGATTAATCTACCAAAGCCAAAACAGCGGTCTTCAACACCGAAACATGAACCTTAAGTTGCTTCAAATCTCTTGCGTCGTCTTTAATGCCAGCCATCGCAGCGTAGACAAAATTGGCAAGGTCATCTGCCGCGCAATCCTGACCATTCTGTGCGCCCTTATGGGATTTAAAAAGTTCAGACAAATGCGATTTTGAGATTTCAGAACAGCGTTGAATTTCTTCACGGCCAGCATCGCTGAACCCTTTTTCAAGCTCGGATGCATCAGGAGACTGGTTCACCACGGTCCACGCGACAATGACCATTTGTTCAAAAAGAGTGTCCAATTTGTCGGACAAATTTTCGCTGGTCAGCCAGTTATCATGAATATTTCGCCACTGCACTTCGACGTAATATCGAATAGTTGCGCGCACCAAAGCGTCCTTGTTTGGAAACATGCGATACAATGTTTGTCGGGAAACCGCCGCTTCGGTTGCGACATCCTCCATCGTGCTTCGCTTGCCGCCGTATCGTGCAAAAATGCGGATAGCTGCGGTGGTGATCTGTTCTTCTTTTGACGTCATGGTTTCATATTGACAAATTCCCACTTCTTGTCAAAAGTTACAAAAGTACATATTTTGTATCAATGCAACACTGAAGGAACCTAAACTTGAAACTGTCCCTGCTACCAACCACAGTCATTGCCGTTTGCCTTTCGGTTTGGCCCGCATTTGCCGATCAGGTGTTCGGTGTATGGGAGTCCCCCGAAAAGACCGCAAAAATACGTATTTCAGATTGTGGCGATGGAACCCCCTGCGGCCACATCATTTCGATCGACCCTGTACCTGGTGAAGCATCAACAGACATCAACAACCCAGACCCAGCCAAACGCACTCGTTCATTGGTTGGAATCAAATTGGTCTGGGGTTTTGAGTCTAACGGAGCAGACTGGAAACGCGGCCAAATCTACGATCCAATAAGCGGACGAACCTACCGATCCGAACTGTCCTTGCGCGCAAACAACCAATTGCGTCTGAGAGGCTGCTTTGGCCCGCTGTGCCAAAGCCAACTTTGGAAGCGTGTGCCTTGATCGCTCATCCACAGGCGTTGAACAATTACAAAACCGCACTGGATGTCGTTGAAAATTGCAGTTTGGTTGGAAAAGTATTTGTCGTGACAGGGGCATATTCTGGCCTTGGCGCGGCCACCTGTCAGGCCCTCCTTTCGGCGGGTGGAACGGTTATAATGACAGGGCGCGACGGTCAGGCATTGAGCAACTTTGCTAAGAAATTGGCTCAACGACTTTCGAATTCCTCACCTTTGTTTCGCCCGGATCGAATATTTTCCGAATGGACCATGGATCTGTCGAACCTATCCACTGTGCCACCATTCGCCGAGCGGGTTTCAAACCGCTTCAGTCACATCGACTGCCTGATAAACAATGCAGGGATCATGAACACACCAGCGGCATTGACGATAGATGGCTTTGAAAGCCAGTTTGGAGTCAACGTGGTCGGACATTTTCTCTTGTCTAAACTTCTTGCTCAAAAAACCAAACGACAGGTTTGGTTGTCCTCAAAGGGCCATAACCTTGTTGGCCCACCGCCCAATGGGCACGATAATCAAAATGCTCCGAGCATTGATCTGGAGCGTATTCGCAAAATCGACACATACGATGGTTGGTTTCGATACCAACAGTCTAAACTTGCTGTGATCCTTCTGGCAAAACACTTTCCACTGGTCTTTCCAGACTTAGACGCATGCGCCGTCGATCCCGGAGTGGCCCGTACAAAATTGACCCGCCATATGTCGCTGCCAGACATCTTGCCCTTTGCAGTCTCAATGCTAATGGGACGCAGTGAAATGGCGACCTCCCCCATCAAAGCCGCCACAACTCAAGTGCACTGCGCAACAATGCCACAAAACTCGTTTGTTAACGGCGCACTCTATGCAGCCTGCGAACCAATAGAAACCGCAACAGCCGCACAGTCCTCTGCGGATGCCCAGCGTCTGTATGAACACCTAGACAACGCTTTGCAGACATTTCAGTAAA
>CAYWIR010000282.1:0-4076 GCA_964458375.1 uncultured Neptunicoccus sp. | reverse complement strand
CAATATGGTGCCGTCCCTCAACGTACCAAGCCCGTCGATTGAAGACGTGGCGATGATGGCCCCAGGTGCAGCGGCGATTGCGGTGGTGGGTTTGCTAGAGGCGATTTCCATTGGCCGCGCATTTGCTGTGCGCCGTAAAGAGGCGTTTGACAGCAGCCAAGAAATGGTCGGGCAAGGGCTGTCGAATGTGGTTGGTGGCTTCTTTAACTGCTACGCAGGGTCTGGGTCTTTCACGCGGTCGGGGGTCAATGCAACAGCGGGTGCGGTGACGCCGATTTCGGGTGTCTTTGCCAGCTCGTTCTTGTTGTTTGTGCTCTATTTCATTTCTGATTGGGTGGCGTTTATTCCCAAGCCTGCGATGGCGGGTTTGATCCTGTTTGTGGCGTGGAGGTTGATTGATTTCAATGAGTTGCGCCATATCATCACGAGCAGCCGCCCCGAAACTGTGATCCTTGGACTGACCTTAGCGGCGGGGCTGTTTATCGAATTGGACTTTGCCATTTATGTGGGCGTGATCGCGTCTTTATGTGTGTTTATCTATGAAAGCAGCCACCCTGAATTGCCCGTTACAGCGCCGATGTTGCAGTCTGATGGGACGCGCAAATTTCGCAATGTGGAGCGGATGGATTTGACCGAATGCCCGCAATTGTTGACCTTCCGTCTGGATGGGCCGCTGTATTTTGGCAGCGTGGAAAACGTGGCGCGGGATTACAAAAAGATCAGTGCGCGGAACCCGCGGCAAAAGCATAAAATCCTTTATATGAAGGGGATGGGGAAGATTGATTTGGCGGGCGGTGACTTTCTTATCAATGCTGCGCGCGAGGCCAAAGCGGAAGGGGGATCGTTCCGCATTGTTGCGCTGTTCCCGCCGTTGTTGGCGAGTTTGCACCGCTTTCATGTGATTGATGAAATTGGCGAAGATCACTTATTTCCAAGCAAATCAGAAGCTGTCGCGGATGCAATGAACAGTCTTGATCGCAACATCTGTGAAGGGTGTTTGAAGGATGTGTTTTGGGAGTGTGACAACGTTATGCGGCGGGATGATAGCCTGCCGTAACGCCGTTGCGTCCACCCTATGTCAAGCGTGCGAGCCGTTAGGATTTAGGGGTTTGCAAAGAAAAGCAAACTACCCAGAAACAGGGGTCCTTTGGTATGGGTAGCCTGTGTGTTAACGGGGTGTTGCGTCTGATCGGCTAAACGTGTTGGGCCACCGCGCGGGCGATCACGCGTTCTTCATCCGTTGGGATCACCAGTACCAGAGGATCATCATCGCCGATGTTGGTTTCATTGGCTGCATTGGCCGCCACATTCAGGGATAGGCCGAGGTAGGACATGCCATCGACAACGCGGCCGCGAATGTCTGGGGAATTTTCCCCAATGCCGCCGCAAAAGACCAGCGCATCGACACCGCCGAGAACCGCGCTCATTGCGCCCAGCTCGCGGCGGATGCGAAACACGTAGTAGTCTATGGCTTGAGCGGCTTCTGGGGCGTCGCTGGCCAGAAGGGTGCGCATGTCGTGGCTGATGCCTGAGAGGCCCAACAGCCCGCTTTCGCGGTAGAGCATGTTGGTGATTTCGGATTTTCCCATGCCCTTGTTCATCAGATAGAGCACGACACCCGGATCAAGTTGGCCTGAACGGGTGCCCATGGGCAAACCATCAAGTGCGGAAAACCCCATGGTGGAGCCGATACTGCGCCCATCGTGGATGGCACACATGGAGGCGCCGTTGCCCAAATGCGCAACCACAACTTTCTTGTCTGCAAGGGTGGGCCATTGGTCCCGCAGAACGCTGGTGATGTAATCATAGGACAGGCCGTGGAACCCGTAGCGACGTACTCCTTCGTCGTAGTATTTGCGCGGAATGGCGAAAGTGTCGTTCACCCATGGGTGGCCATGATGGAAGGCTGTGTCAAAGCAACCGATTTGGCTGGCATCAGGAAAGGCCTGACGGGCCGCAGCGACCATGGACAGGTTGTGGGGTTGGTGAAGCGGTGCCAGAGGGGAGAGCGCGGACAGCCGTGCAATCACTGCATCATCGAGCAGGACGGGCGTGTTAAATTCCACACCGCCATGGACGATGCGGTGGCCAACGCCGCGCACTGTTGTTCCCTGTGTGTGGGGTTCAATCGCCTTGAGGATCGCGACGAGTGCGGCGTTGTGATCCGCGCCACCGATATCGGTGACCTGTTTCGGTTCGGTTTCAAGGATCAACCGTGCCGCGGGACCAAGGTTTTCCACCTGTCCTGAAATGACCAAATCGGGTTCCGCCGCAGTGGTGTAGACCGAAAATTTGACCGAGGAGCTGCCTGCGTTCAGGGTGAGAATTGTTTGCATGTGAGCTCCGTCAAATAGGGAGAGTGTTACAGCACCTTTTTCAGCCAGATGGAGCCAGTGCCACGGTTGAATGGACGTGTATCGAACTGATCAAAACGGTCAAACATATCGCCCTTTTTGCGCAGGGATTCTGATTGCACCTGAAGGAAAGCATCGTTGAAAAACTCTACTTTGAACATTTTCGAAAAGGTCAAAAGCATATCGACGAGATAGGTTTCATTCCACGACCGGTTTTCTTGCTGTGCCCACTGGCGACGGTATTCCAGCGGATAGTGGATATCGTGGATGTGGACGTAGACGCCTTTGGGGACTGCGGGCAGGATGTGCAGGTATTCGTAGTGTACATCGGAGCCTGTTTTTAGAACGTGGCTGGTGTCGATGAACAAAAGATCGCCTGCTTTAAGCTCTGCAAAATAGCTGGGGTCGATGGTTTGAATGGGCTGTTCGATCATTTCGCACATTTCGGGTGGGTTCAGGCCCTTGGCGCGGGTCAGATCAATGTCGATGGTCGTGAAGGTTTTCAGTTTGGGCTTCTTCATTCGATCAAAGGTGTCGAACATGGATGCAGTGGAAAACCCTGCGCCAATTTCAATAACGCGGGAAGGGTTGATCGCTTGGATCATGCCCGACAGGATGGAGGCGTCAAAATAGGGGAACTGGTTGTTCTTTGCGAAATAGCGGAAGTTTTCGTCGGGGAGAAATGGGAAATGGATCATGTTCTTGCTGATCGCGTTCCATTTCTTTTCGTGGGCGGGAAAATCAAGCAGGTCGTTGGTGTGCTGCACCTGCCGTGCGTAATGTTCAGAGTCGAAATAGTTTTTCACTTGGCGCTTGTGGCCGATGGGTGAATAAAAATGCCCCGGTGGGTAGAAAGGTTCGTTCTTTGCCATGTTTTATGCCCTAGTTTTTTGAGCAGTGTAACGGAAAAAAAATATGATGCGAGGGAATTGGTGCGGAAGGGTTTTAGGCGTTGGTTTCCCAGTTTTTGCGCAACGCATAGGGAGAGAGACCGTAGAGGCGGCGAAAGCGTTGGGACAGTTGATTGGCGGATGAAAAGCCAGAGGCCATGGCGATTTCTGTGATTGATAGGTTGGTTTCGCTGAGCAGTGCATAGGCGCGGGCGGCGCGGCGGCGCACGTAGATCTCGGCTGGGGATTGGTTGAGGTAGCGTTTGAACAGCCGTTCAAGTTGGCGGCTGGAAAGGCCGACTTCATCCGCAAGGTCGGTGATGAATTTGGGGTTTTCGAGGTTTGCATCCATCAATTCAATCGCTTGGATCAGGCGTGGGTTGCGGGTGCCAAGGGCAACGGCGTGGGCAGATTGTTGGTTGGTGCCTTGTTTGGGGGAGCGCAGGTGCAGGCACATGTCGGCAACCATAATGGCCAGTTGTTTCGTGTGATCCTGTTCGATCTGGTCGAGCATCATATCGGTGGCGGACCCACCGCCGCCACATGTGAGCAGCCCTTTGTCCATTTCATAAAGGTTGGAGCTGGGCGATAGATCAGGGTGGATTTCGGCAAAGCCAGGTTGGTTTTCCCAGTGCAATGTGAACCGTTGTGCGCGCAAGGTGCCCGCAGCGGCCAGTGTGAAGGCGCCAGTGCAAATGCCCCCGACCGTGACGCCGTGTGCTTTTTGGCGGCGGACCCAGCCCGTGACTTTGGGGTCTAGGGTCGTGGCAGGTTCGATCCCGCTGCAGACAAAGGCGCGGTCGGTTTTGGTGAGGTCTTGGAGAGCGGAATC
>CAYWIR010000281.1:0-4079 GCA_964458375.1 uncultured Neptunicoccus sp. | reverse complement strand
GCGGCTAAACCGATTAGCTTCATTTACCTGCACGAAGACGAAACGTCTGACGCCACGATCCATCACACGATCAAGCTCGAAACAGGCGCAGACCTTACAATTCTCGAAAACGGTCCCGCCGCTGCACGCTTTAACAAAGTGATGGAGGTGGACGTAGCGGACGGCGCATCCTTCCACCATGTCCGTGCCCAAGGTCGCGATCATGAACGCCGCGCCGTGACGCATATTTTTGCCCGCTTGGGCCAAGAAAGCAGCTTCAAATCCTTCACACTTACCGTGAATGGCGTTTTGACACGAAACGAAGCAATCATTGAATTCACTGGCGACGATGCCCACGCCACGGTGGCAGGCGCTTGTGCGGGTGATGGTGATTTCCACCACGACGATACGGTCTTCATCACCCATGATGGTGTGAATTGCGAAAGCCGTCAGGTCTATAAGAAGGTTCTACGCAACGGCGCTGTTGGTGTGTTCCAAGGCAAAATCCTTGTCAAACCAGACGCACAAAAAACCGATGGCTATCAAATTAGCCAAGGGCTTTTGTTGGATGATAACAGCACCTTCCAAGCCAAACCTGAACTGGAAATCTATGCCGATGACGTGGCCTGTTCTCATGGCTCCACCGTTGGCGCATTGGATGATACGGCTCTGTTTTACCTCACCTCGCGTGGTATTCCCCACAAAGAGGCGCAAGACATGCTAACCCTTGCGTTCCTTGGCGAAGCGATTGACGAGATTGAAGACGAAGCTCTCGCCGATGATATCCGCGCCCGTTTGGAGCGTTGGATGGCACGGCGTCACGGCTAATGTCGATCCTCGTCGATATCGGCGCTGCTTACCGCAATGCGCGCGCAGAAATGCACCACCAGACCAGCATTATGACCGAACCTCGGACATTGATGCTGGGCCTGACCGCGTGCTTCTTGTCGTTCGTCGCGGATTTACCAGGATTGGCGGCGGGTGTCACAACAGCAGGCGAAAGCAGTGATGTGCTGAACGGGCGCCTTGGCGCATTGTTCATTTGGCGCGTACTGTTTGGAACTTTGTTCCTTTACGCCATTGCCGCCGTATCTCACCTGATCTTGAAACCGTTCAAAGGGCAGGGGACTTGGTCCGAGGCCCGCCTCGCGCTTATGTGGGCCGTCATGGTTGCTACACCTCTGGTGCTCATAAGCGGCATCTGCAAAGTCTTTGCTCCACCTTCGGTTTTTTTAGTTGCTCAACTGCTCACGACTGTGGTTTTCTTTTGGCAATGGGTCACGTGTTTGGCGGTTGTTGAATTTCCGCGCAATGCTAAGGCCTGAAAAAGTGTTGAAAAACAACATGAAAAGCAGAGCAGGCATATGACACAGATCGAAGAAGAATTCGAAGCTGGCAACGGCGTATTTCAATTTGAACGCAGTGGACTATTGGAACGTCTCCAAGACGGCTGGTCCGATATGCGCACCTCAACCCGCAGACTGTTGCGCGAAAAACCCAGCGAAGGGCGGCTCCTTTTCTATATTCTCGTGTCGGATATGGTGTTTTTCATCTCATGGACATTGAAAACCCTCGTTGCTCCTGCTTCGGCTGCGGGCGGCATCATTTCTGCCGATAAAATCGGCTTGTTAATGGTCGCCGCACTCATGCTGCGAACCGCGTTGATGTACATGTTTTCTTTCGCTGTCTTCTGCGTTGCGTCTCTGTTCAAAGGCGCCGCAGATTGGAAAGCCACACGCACAGGCGTGTTCTGGGGCGCCTTTGTCTCCGCACCCTTTGGCCTTGCCGCTGCAATCATTGCTGCGGTGATGGGCATGTACGAACCGCAATTGCCAATCCTAGGCAACAAAATCGTTGCGCTTCCTGTGTACTGGCTCGGCCTCATTCCATTCGTTTGGTACATCGCCGCAGGCACGGCAGAAGCGCATAAATTCCGCCTAACATCCCCGACATTCATGGCAATGACAGCGTTCGCGCTGATCCTCACCGTGGCCACATTGACCCTCGGCGTCGGAGATATGATCGGATGATACCACAGCGACTGTTTGATTTCCTGCCTCTGGCCATACAGTCGCTGATGCAACCTCGCGTCGGATTGCGCACCATTCTGGCCATTCCCACCACCCGCACCGATGTAATAAATGCTGCTTGGCTCGTGATCGTCCTAAACTTGATCTTCAGCACCGCCATCAGCGCATTTGGTCCAGAACCCACAGAAGGCGCGTCACCAGCAATGCCAGTGATGACAAGCGCCATTTTACTTGCAGTTACGCTCTTTGGTGGTGCGTTTTTGGTGCATCGCGTAGGTGGCATGTTTGGCGGCACGGGCAGCTTTGATGACAGCCTAAAAATGGTCGTGTGGGTGAATTTCATCCTTTTTGTCATGCAATTACCTATTCCCTTCGCGATGGGATTAGGACCTGAAACCGCCGCGCTTGTGATGATGCTTGTCGTAATCATCGGCATGGTGCAAATCACAGCTCAGGTTATGGAGCTTCATGGCTTTACCGAAGTCTTCCCCGTGCTACTTGGCATTATAGGAACGCAGATGCTCTTTGGCATCGTCCTCCTGATCCTGCTCGGTCTTCTGGGCGTTACCATTCCTATTGAAACAGCGGCCTAATCCCCATGTATGACATCCAAAAAATCCGCGCCGATTTCCCGATCCTTGCCCGCGAGGTTAACGGCAAGCCGCTGGTGTACCTCGACAATGGTGCCTCTGCGCAAAAGCCACAAACAGTGATCGACGCAACAACGCGGGGATATGCGGAAGAATACGCAAACGTTCATCGTGGCTTGCACTACCTTTCAAACCTCGCAACCGAAAAATACGAAGCCGTGCGCGGCACCGTTCAAAGGTTTCTGAACGCAGAACATGAAGATGAAATCATCTTCAATTCTGGCACCACCGAGGGCATCAATATGGTGTCCTATGGGTGGGGCATTCCAAACCTGAAAGCAGGGGATGAAATTATCCTCTCTGTCATGGAGCACCACGCCAATATCATTCCTTGGCACTTCCTGCGCGAACGCATGGGGGTTGTGTTGAAATGGGTGGACACCGACGTGAACGGCGATCTAGACCCACAGGCCGTGATCGATGCGATCAGCGATAAAACAAAACTGATTGCCATAACCCATATGTCCAACGTTCTGGGCACCGTGGTCGACGTCAAAACCATCTGCTCTGCGGCCCATGCAAAAGGGGTGCGCGTGCTTGTGGACGGATCGCAAGCCACCGTTCACATGCCTGTAGATGTGCAAGATATTGGCGCAGACTTTTACGCCATTACGGGTCATAAACTCTACGGCCCATCCGCGTCAGGTGCGATCTACGTTAAACGCGACGCAATGGCCGAAATGCAGCCCTTTATCGGTGGCGGCGACATGATCCGCACGGTTGGTAAAGATGTGATCACCTACAACGATCCACCGCATAAATTTGAGGCAGGTACCCCAGGTATCGTTCAAACCATCGGTCTTGGCGTTGCGCTTGATTACATGATGGATCTTGGCATGGCCAACATCGCGGCCCACGAAAATGCTCTGCGCGACTATGCACAAGAAAAACTGAGCGGGCTGAACTGGCTGAACATCCAGGGCAACTCCGCCACCAAAGGGGCAATCTTTTCCTTCACACTCGAAGGAGCCGCCCACGCACACGATATTTCGACGGTCGTGGATCAACGTGGCATCGCGGTCAGGGCAGGGCACCACTGCGCCCAGCCATTGATGGAACATATGGGCGTCACGGCCACCTGTCGGGCATCCTTTGGGCTCTATAACACCACGGAAGAGGTGGACAAACTCGTCAGTGCACTGGAACTCTGTCACGAATTGTTCGGTTAACCCCTACATTCATGAGCGTTTTCAACCTATTGAAAACGCAAGTTTGACATTTCAGCATCCTAACGTTAGCCTAACGTAAGTATTTTTTTGACATTAGGTTCTAACATGGCGCGCAGACCCACGCTCAAAGACATCTCGGAAATCGCAGGCGTATCCGAAATGACCGCAAGTCGCGTTTTGCGCGGCAAAGGAGAAGCCTCCGTCAGCACGCGCGATCGGGTACTGGCCGCTGCAAAACAGGTCGGATATGT
>CAYWIR010000280.1:0-4119 GCA_964458375.1 uncultured Neptunicoccus sp. | reverse complement strand
GTTTGTCATAGAGCGCCCAAATATTGGCCTCACTCGCTGCGCTGAGCAGTGTTTCGACAGTGTCATGCCATCCAGAAAAGCCTGTCTGTAGTGTGGCGACATCGCCGCGAGTGGTCCAATGCGCGTCAGACCAGTTTTCACGTTCTTCTACGGCGACAAAATTCACAAGCGTTCCACCGCGCACAAAATAGGTGACCAAATGTTTGTCAGGCCCGACCCAAACAGTCGCGTCGGGTGGGATCAACCCGTTCGGCAAATCCGCGGCATTCACAGCACCCCGCCATGCAACTTGTCCTGTGAACTGCGCGGGTTGCTTTGGGTTCATCTGCAATGAACTGAACGAACGCACACCATCGGCTGCAATGGACACATCCGCAGGCGGCAAGCCCGTAAAGCCATGCGCATCATACCCTTCTACCCGTGTGTTTAATTGAAACGAGACACCTGCCTGTGCCGCAGCGTTTTGAAGAATGCGATGCAAATCGGCGCGGTGAATATGCAGATATGGCGCACCAAACTGCGCCACGGCAGCGGCTTTCAATGGAACAGAAACGTTTACGCGGCCTGTCAGTCCGTCTCGAATAACCGCATTTTCAGGTTCAAAAGCGGCAGAACGCAAATCGCTTTCAAGTCCTAGTGCAATTAAAACCTTCATGGCGTTCGGGCTTAATTGCAGCCCGGCACCGACCTCTGCCATTTCAGGGGCTTGTTCAAACACCCGCACGGACACGCCGTTGCGCGCGAGCGCAAGTGCGGCGCTTAACCCACCGATCCCTGCCCCGACGATATTGGCTGTTTCCATCATTCCGCTTGGTTAACAACTCCGCCACGTGATGCCAACCGTGGTCGGATAACGAACAAGGGTTTCGCTTTTTTACAAGTTCATCCCGCAGCAGCACGTTAATTTTTTTCAAACAGGAAGGAAACGAATATGTCCGACACGCCGACCCGCACCCGTGCAGGGGGCCGCAGCGCCCGTCGCGCTTTGCGCACTGCACCAAATTTCGAAATGCTTAAGGGGCTGAAAAACGCTTTGCCATTTTGCGAGGTGATGGACGGTGCACAGGTTGAGCAGATCGACGCGGCATCCATGGATATTCTTGAAAACGTTGGCGTCGTGTTTCGCGATGATATCGCCCTTGCTGATTGGCGCAAGGCAGGGGCAAAGGTCGATGGCGATACGGTGTATCTCGATCGTGGATTGGTGCGCAAATTGATTGCAACGATCCCCGAAACCTTCACCTATCATGCCCGCGATCCACAAAAGAACATTGCGCTTGGGGGCCGCAACGCGATGTTTATCCCCATGACAGGTGCGCCCTACCTGCGGGATTTAGAAGATGTACGCCGCAACCCTTTGATGGACGACTTGGCGATGTTTCACAAACTAAGCCACATGATGCCGTCGCTGCATTCTTCAGCGCATCACATCGTTGAACCCTATGATCACCCGATCAGCCAACGGCACTTGCGCATCACCTATTCTTCGATGAAGCATTCCGACAAAACCTTCATGGGCATGACCACCAGCCCCAAGAACGCAGAAGACGTCATCGACATGTGCGCCATCTTGTTTGGTGACGAATTCATCGACAGCCATCCCGTTGTTACGGGCAATTGTAACGGCAATTCACCGCTGGTTTGGGACGAAACCATGCTCGGGGCCATGCGCGCCTTTTGCAAGCGTAACCAACCTGTTCTGTGCTCGCCCTTCGTGCTCGGTGGTGCGAACACGCCAGCCTCCGTTCCTGCGACTGTGGCGCAATTGAACGCAGAGGCGCTGTCGGCGCTTGCATACACGCAAGTCATTCGACCCGGCGCGCCTGCAATCTATGGACACTACCTATCTACCGTGTCGATGAAATCTGGTGCCCCCATGGCAGGCACCCCCGAAATATCGCTTATGAACTTTATGATTGGTCAAATGGCGCGGTTTTACGGCGTACCTTGGCGCACGTCCAACACGCTGGGCGGCGCAAAAACCTTTGACGCACAGGCAGGATATGAAAGCGCGACAACCCTGTCCGCCGTTATGCATGCGGGCGCGAACTATATTTGGCACTCCGCTGGTTGGAACGAGGCAGGCATGCACTGTTCTGTGGCAAAATTCATAGTAGATGCTGAACAATGCGCCATGGCCTATCGCATGGCCGAAGGGCCAAAATGGCATGATTTTGACACTGCCCTCTCTGCAGTAACTGATATTGGCCCAGGTGGGCACTATCTTGGGCATCAGCACACACAAGACAACTTTCAAGAAGCGTTTTTTATGCCAGACATGTTCGACAACAACTCCATCGAACAATGGGCCGCAGAGGGCAGCGTTGAAATCACGGAACGCGCACTGACACATGCCAAGAAGTTGCTGAGCGAGTATCAAGAACCAAAACTTGATGAAGCTAAAAACGAAGAGCTGCTTGCCTACATCGCAAAGCGGGAATCAGAAATCCCCGCCGCGGATGCGTTGAACCAAGATCACTGATTTATTCAGCGCGGGCTTTAAACTCTTTCCAACGCAGATATGCATTCGCACCGATTTGGGCGAAGGGTTGCGGGGGCAGTTTTTTCGGCTCTGCTTCTGCTCCAAAATGCTCTGAAATTTCAGAATTGTGTCCGCAGGCCATTTCAGCGGCAGCAATGCCTGTCAGCGTTCCCCGTGCCGTCCCAAGACCATTTTGAACACACGCCGAAGTGACACCTTCGGCCACTGGGCCAGTGACGGACGTGCCATTCAACGAAAGACACAAATGACCAGCCCATTCATATTCCATCTTTATGCCGCTTAACGCAGGAAACCGATCCGCAAATTTACGCCTTTGAACCCGCGCCGCACGGGCAACATCGCGCGACGATGCTTCCATTGACGTTCGAACGGTCGCGCAGGTGCGCGTTACAATCCGATTGCCCCCCTGTGCGGTATCAATGCGCCGCATCGTTGTGCCCATCGGATCCGCAGGCGTTACCCCCCAGCGCGGCGCTCCGCCCAGCCCCCGCACTGTGTCTGCATCCAAGTTTGGGGTCATGGAGGCGTATAAAAACAGTTGGATCAAACGCCCCTTTGCAATGCCAAAACTCTCAAGATGACCATTGTTCGCTAGGATGATTTGCGGGGCAGTTACCTGCCCTTTGGGCGTCTGAACGCACCAATCCGATCCCTTACGTTCGAACGATAAAACTGGCGTTTGCTCCCAAATCTGAACACCCGACTGACGCAGCCCTTTGGCCAGTCCCATGATGTACCCCGCAGGCTGTAGCATCAATGACCCGGGCGTATACAAACCAGACACGTAATACTCTGATCCTGTGAGCGCTTGCATGGACTGCGCATCCAAGGTTTCACAGGGTTCACCGATCAATTTCAAGTGTTTTGCATAGCTTTCATTGTGCGTATGGCCCAAATCGCTCGCTGCGCCATTCACTTTGCCGACCCGTTCCGCAAAGGCAGGATTTATGCCATACTGATCCACAGCACTTTGGGCAAAATCAATGGCTTGCCTGTTAAGCTGCGTGATCTTCTGATCGCTCTCAGCCCCTTGCCCTGCATAATCGTCTGAAGCCAGATCATGCGGTAAATCAATCATAAAGCCAGAATTGCGCCCCGCGCTGCCCTCTGCAATCGCCAAAGCGTCGAGCACAAAAACCTGCGCATTTGGATGCAATTGCATCAATCGCTGCGCGGCCGACAGCCCTGCAAAGCCACCACCAATAATAACAAAATCAGCGGTGTGGTGACCATCGAGTTCTGGCCCACATGCGGCAGGGCTTAAAATATCTCGCCACGCGGCTGGGCTGTTAAATCGCGGAGTTCTTTTGGCCCTGAATCGATTCAATCCACCGCCTCATCTTCGTCATCGGCCAGATCAATCCAAATGGTTTTCATCTGGGTATACTGGTCATGGGCATGAACCGAATTGTCCCGTCCACCAAAGCCAGATTGCTTGTATCCACCGAAGGGCGTGGAAATATCCCCTTCCCCAAAGCTGTTTACCGTTACCGTGCCAGCGCGCAACATCCGTGCGCCACGGACCGCCCGTTTGGTATTTGCCGTAAAGATCGAGGCACATAAACCGTACTCGGTATCATTTGCGATGCGGATGGCTTCGTCGAAACTGCTAACCG
>CAYWIR010000279.1:0-4136 GCA_964458375.1 uncultured Neptunicoccus sp. | reverse complement strand
ACTTCGGCCCCCATGTCGGCAAGGGTCATCGCCGCAAAGGGCGTTGGACCGAGCCCTGCAAATTCAACAATCTTCACACCGCTGAGCGGACCATTAGACATGAAATTTCCCCCGAGTTGCGCATGTCAGTAAGGGGTTTTCAGCGCCACGCAAAGTAAAAATGTGGGATTTTCTGCCGATTTCACCCTTACTTTTGCGCAAAACGATGACAGGGTTTAAAAAGCGGTGTAAGACAGGCGTAATGTCGGCAACAGACCGACGGCAGCAGTAATACAGGAGCTATCCCATGACAGGATGGAGCAGACGGGCGTTTATGGCGAGTGCAGCAGCAGGTGGTTTGAGTGCCTGTGCAGGCGGAACACGCAGCAACGCAAGATTTAAAATTGATGACAATGTGGCGAATGCCGTGCAGCAAATGCAATCAGAATTGCCGTTTACACGCAATCTGCTTGATAATGCTGCAGGTGTTTTGGTGATCCCAACCGTAACAAAAGCAGGCTTAATCGTGGGCGGGTCCTACGGCGAAGGGGCGTTGCTGATTGGCGAAGCGCCTGTGGATTACTACTCTGTTGCCGCGGCAAGTTATGGCTTGCAGGCTGGTGGGCAGCAGTACTCTTCTGCGCTGTTCTTCATGG
Source organism: uncultured Neptunicoccus sp. (assembly GCA_964458375.1). Taxonomy (GTDB): domain Bacteria; phylum Pseudomonadota; class Alphaproteobacteria; order Rhodobacterales; family Rhodobacteraceae; genus Amylibacter. The sequence goes on along the minus strand of CAYWIR010000279.1, from coordinate 3,501 downwards.
ACAGCGAGCATTTGCAGAAATTCCGCTCTCGCCCAGGTTGGACTTTGGGCGCTGATGTGGAATTCACCGTGTTGGATGACGCCAAGGCCGCAGGGGTCGACAACAACACCATTGATGAAGCGGTATATGCGGTTGTGTTCAATCAGGCAGGCATTTTGATCGGGTTGTCCATTGAAGGGTCAAAATATACGCGGATCGTGCGCTAAGCAGCATTCGACAATATCGCTTTGGCCTGTGTTTGCTTCAGGCGGCGGAATTTGGATATTTGAAAAACAAAAAGGCCTTTGGGATGTGCGTTTCCCAAGGGCCTTTTCTTTAATCGGTTATTCTTGATACCACCACACATCAGGCAAAAAACCAGTCCAATCGCCGTAGATCGGCAGTGTGTCGGGGTATTTAAGCCGCGCATCATGGGCAACTTTGCTGATATCTGAATGCCAAATGGGGATGACGTAACGCCCCGCCGTCAATGTGCGATCAAGGGCTCGTACGGTGGCTGTGAACGTATCTGTGTCACGGGCATCCAGTATCTGAGGGATTAAGCCTTCGACCGCGGCGCTGTTGACCCCCATGTAGTTGCGGGTTCCAGGTTCTGTAACGCCGCGACTGCCCCAATAGAGCGATTGTTCGTTGCCAGGGGACAGGGACATATACCGCGTGTAATGCGCCATTTCAAAATCGTAGGTTTTCATCCTTTCACGGTGCTGTACGTCGTCAATCAAGCTGATACTCGCCTGAATGCCGAGCCGTTTTAGCGCATCCATATAGATGTTCATGATGGCTTCGTTTTCTGTGGCAGTGCTCTTTAACAGAATTTCAAAAGCAAAAGGCTCTCCCTTCGCGTTTGCTAAAACGCCATCTTGTGTGGTCCAGCCTGCTTCTGCCAACAGTTTCTTGGCTTTGCGAAGGTTCTTACGGTTTCGGGGTGAGCCATCTGATACTGGCAAGGCATATCCGCTGATCGCGTCCGCTGGTAAGGAATCCGCGTATGGCGCCATAATATCAGCCACCTGCCCCACAGCAGCGCCATTTTGCATCGATAAAAAGCTGTTGGAAAAATAGCTGGTGATACGTGGCAGCGTGCCACCGTTCAGCGTTTGATTGATAAATTCAAAGTTAAACGCATGAATAAGCGCATCGCGCACGCGGATGTCTGCGAATTTCGCGTTTCTGGTGTTCATAACGAACCCCGTCATACCAGAAGGGCGCTGGTGCGGGATTTCAGATTTCGTCATGCGACCATCGCGCATTGCTGGGAATGTATAATTGTTGTCCCAACGTTGTGCATTGCCTTCGCGAAAAACAGAAAGCGTACCCGCTTTGAAGGCTTCAAATATTACTGCGTTGTCGATGTAATAGTCGTATTTGATCGTATCAAAATTGTCATGGCCCGCTTTAAGGCCAAGGTCCCTGCCCCAATAATCTGGATTGCGTTTGAAGGTGATAAAGCGACCAGGTTCAAAGGTATCAACCGTATAAGGGCCAGATCCCGTGATCATATCAAGGGAGCTGTCTGCAAAGTCGCGCCCATCCCAGTCAGCTTTGCGCAATATCGGGCGCAAGCCTAGAATGAGCGGCAATTCACGGTCTTTGGTGTTAAATGTGAAGGTGACAGATCGCGGCCCTGTTTGTTCCGCCTTTGCGATTTTGTCCCATGCAAAGGAGTATCTGGGATGACCAAGTGTGCCGAGCGTCTCAAATGACCATAACACATCTTCGGCGGTCACAGGATCGCCATTTGAAAATCGCGCCTCTTCGCGCAGATTAAAGGTCACAAAGGACCGAGCCTCGTCGGTTTCAACACTTTCAGCCAAAAGACCATAGAGCGAGAAGCTCTCATCGTAGCTTCGGCCCATTAAGGATTCCACCACATGGGTCCGAATTCCGTAAGGCGCGGTCCCTTTTAAGATGTAGGGGTTAAGCGAATCGTAGCTTCCCGATTCGGGCAAAGTGATCATTCCACCCTTAGGCGCGTCAGGATTGGCGTAGGGAAGTGCGGTAAACCCATCGGGCAGCGCTGGCTTTCCGTACATTGCAAGGCCATGCTGGGGCGACGATAAGGCGAACTGTGGTAAAAGAATGCCGATTGTCGCCAGCAAGGAAACAATCAAAGAAGCTCTACAGGAAGTACGTGTCATAGGTGCAACAATAGCCTCGTGTTTTTGTGTTTTTCTATATGTATCAAGCCTGTCGAGGAAATACCTCATTTTTTTACTTGGCCTGTAGGGCGGTAAATTGTATAACTATCTCACTGCTCGATAGGTTTCTTGCCTGTATGAAACCTGCCTCAATAACTTAACGCCCTCCTTGTGAGGGCGTTTTTTTTTGCGCTTTAATCCGAGGATATACAAAGCTGTTACATGTTTTTCCTTAAAACACAGGTTAATGAACAAAAAACCGAACACCAGAACGGAAGACAAGGAAATGAAAGTATTGGTTTTGTGCACAGGCAATTCGGCGCGGTCCATCTTGCTCGAATCGATTCTGTCACAGTGTAGTAATGGGCGGATAACAGCGTATTCTGCTGGATCACAACCAGCGGGCGCCGTAACCCCCGGAGCTTTGGCTCAGCTAGAACGTGTTGGGCTGCCTGTCACGGGGTTCAGATCCAAAAGTTGGGATGAATTTGCAACAAATGACGCACCGCAGATGGACTTGGTTATTACAGTTTGTGGAAATGCCCGTGACGAAAGCTGCCCTGTGTGGATTGGCGCACCTGTTACCGCCCATTGGGGCGTGGAGGATCCAGCTTGCGTGACGGAACCTGCTGAGGCCGTGAATCTCGCATTTTCAGATGCTTACACGGCATTGCGAAAGTATGCAGATGCGTTTATTGCACTGCCCTTTGAAGACATGAGCCACAGCGAACTGAAAGATGCTGTGCGCAAAATCGGGGAGATGACATGATGCAACGACTGTTGGCAGAAGGTTTAGGCACTGCAATTTTGCTTGCGACTGTGATCGGCTCAGGCATCATGGGTGAGAGTTTGGCGGATGGAAACACCGCGATTGCGCTGCTGGGGAATACAATTCCTACGGGTGCGATCCTTGTGGTGCTGATTACCATCTTAGGACCGATTTCGGGTGCGCATTTCAATCCAATTGTCACACTGGTTTTCTGGCTGAAAAGAGAAATATCTCTCTATGAAGGTGCGGGCTTTGTTTTTGTTCAGATTATCGGTGGTATCTTGGGTGTTTGGGCGGCGCATATGATGTTTGATTTGGACGTCTTGCAGGTGTCGCAAAAAATGCGTGCTGGCCCTGCGCAAGGATTTTCAGAAGTTGTCGCCGCGTTTGGGTTGGTTTTGGTGATCCTTGGGGGCATTAAACACCGCGCGGACAGCGTTGCGGTGTTGGTTGGACTGTATATCACGGCCGCCTATTGGTTTACCGCGTCTACCAGTTTTGCAAACCCTGCCGTTACCATTGCCCGCATGATGAGCGATACTTTTGCAGGGATCACACCTGCAAGCGCACCTTTGTTTATTATCGCGCAGATTG
>CAYWIR010000278.1:0-4143 GCA_964458375.1 uncultured Neptunicoccus sp. | reverse complement strand
TGCTGGTTCCAGGTGTGCGCTCCAACAACATTCACGTCATCGACACGGCCACCGATCCTTTCGCGCCACGTTTGCATAAGGTGATTGATGGGGCCGAGATAAAGGCGAAAACAAACCTTTCAGGCCCACATACGGTGCACTGCTTGGGCTCTGAAATCATCATTTCCTTCCTTGGGGATGCAAAAGGTGAGGCCCCGGGGGGGTATCTGCATCTGAATAAGGATTTTGAAATTGTCGGGCGCTGGGAATCTTCGATGGGGGATATCCCATTCAGCTATGATTTTTGGTATCAGCCGCGCCATAATGTGATGGTGTCTTCTGAATGGGCCGCGCCCAATACGTTTATGCCCGGCTTTGATCTGGAAGAGGTTGGTCACCTAAAATATGGCCGCCGACTGCACATTTGGGATTTTGAAAAACGCGAACCCGTTGAAACCATGTATCTAGGCGAAGACGGTTTGATCCCGCTTGAGGTGAAATTCCTACATGATCCTGATAGCAGCCATGGATTTTGTGGGGCTGCGCTCAGCGCCAATGTAATCCATTTCTGGAAATCTGACGCAGGCAAATGGGAATGGGAAAAGATCATTGATGTGGAAAACGAACCACATCCCGAATGGCCAATCCCTGTCCCAGGTGTGATGTCCGCAATCCTTGTGTCGATGGACGACAAATACCTGTATCTGAACAATTGGTTGCACGGCGACATGCGCCAATACGATATATCTGACCCGCACAACCCTGTCCTGACAGGGCAAGTGTGGATGGGGGGCCTGCTGGGCAAAGCGCCAGAAGTGAATGGCGTTAAAGTTGCGGGCGGGCCGCAGATGTATCAACTTTCTCTTGATGGAAAACGGCTCTATGTGACCACGTCATTGTTTTCAACGTGGGACAACCAGTTCTACCCTGAAATCCGCACGCAGGGCGGCGTGATGCTGATGATCGATTGCGACGTCGAAAATGGCGGCATGAAGATCAACGAAGATTTTATCGTGGATTTTGGCAAAGAACCTAATGGCCCTAGTCGGTGTCACGAAACCCGCTACCCAGGTGGTGATTGCACAAGCGACATTTGGCTGTGAGCACGTCTTACACGATAACGCTCGGCAATCGCGATGGAGCATCCTACCAGGTTGATGAACGCCGCCCGCTGCTTGACAGTTTGCGCGAACAGGGGGTCGATCTGCCATACGGATGCAAATACGGTGGCTGCATCACTTGTGCCGCGAAGTTGACCGCTGGACAGATCGATCAACGCAGACAAGTGGCTCTGAACAATCGTCAGATCAATGATGGGTATGTGTTGCTGTGCGTGGCCCGCCCAATGTCTGATTGTACGCTTGATATCGGTGTGGACAGCCATGACAAACTCTACCGAAATCCGTTTCTTGACCCGCTGGAACCACATGAATTGAAAGCGGACATTGCAACACCAAAGGAGGCATAAATGCCTGATGCCAACGTTGATCACATTTATGACTACGATCCAAAATTCATCGCGGATATCCTTAAGTCGGTGAAAACCATCGCAATGGTTGGGGCCAGCGGCGACAAAACCAAGTTCAGCTATGGCGTGCTTCGGGTGCTGCATGAAACGGGGTATGACATGATCCCAGTGAACCCAAATCCAAAACTGACTGAGATCCGTGGAATTCCTGTGGCGCACTCTTTGCAAGAGATTGATCGCCCAGTGGATATGGTGGAGGTGTTCCGCCCCAAAGAAGAGCTTTATGGGATCACAGAACAGGCCATAGAGATCGGCGCCAAGGTTTTGTGGGGGCAGATTGGCGTTTACGATGATCGTGCAGCCAAACTGGCGGAAGAGGCGGGGTTGCAAGTGGTGATGAACCGTTGCCCCAAGATTGAGCTGTTCCGCCCGTTCTGGAAACCGCGATTGGACCTAGCGATTTAAGACGGATAATTTAGCAACTGCGTTTCAAGCGGCCAAAGTCAGCCTCAGGTCACTGAAAAATTCTGATTTGCGTGCCTATTAGACGGCTTCTGTGTCACCAAAAATAAGGCCGCTGTGCTGCGCCATGTAGATTTGCAGCCACGGCGTAAACCGATCAGGGTGCTCAGCCAGCTCCTGTCGTAAGTCCTGTTGTGAAATCCAGCGGGTCGCCATGGCCTCATCTGGGTTAATCTCAAACGTCAGATCGCGTGACGCACGGGACAGAAACACATCCACAACTTCATGCTCAATCAGTCCACCCCCCACGTCAGCGCGATATTCCACTTGCCCGCGATAGTGGATTTGCAATCCCTTGATGCCGAGCTCTTCGTTTAGGCGGCGCACAGCGCACACATCGGATGCTTCGTCCCACTCTGGATGCGTACAACAGGTGTTCGCCCAAAGCCCAGGCGTGTGGTATTTTCCCATGGCCCGCTGCTGGATCAAAATATGATCGTCAGACACCACAAACACGGAAACCGCTTTGTGGCGCAGACCACGTTGATGCGCGGCCAGCTTTTCAACAGGTGTTAGAACATTGTCTACCCATGCAGGGATCATAATCTCCATCAGACACAGCTCGCCGAAATAGGCCGCGCCAAATGCGTTCGGATTTTGATCCCAACTTTCAGATGCGCCATGGGGCGTGCTGTGACCAAGCGTTTGTTCATATATGCCTCGAACCTCAGTTTCGGAACGTCTACATCAAGATATAAAAAAACAAAACGCTGTTATGCGCGTGCAACATCAGCTTTCTCGCCAATGTCTGGCGTCTAAAACACATGTTTGGATAGGTGTCTTGCGCTGGCTTTTTCATCGTTAACTCAACGGCGCTGAGTTCGTTTTACGCATTTGACGAAAAAAAATTGTGCCGATATACGGTCCTGTAAGAGGATTGTTCAGCTTGTTCTGAGCGGAAATTTTCTGTCGCTGGTGTCTTTGGGCGGACGAAAGGAGACCGACGTGCAGGATCGCAAACAAAGCGCAGGAATGAAGAATACTAGCAAAACGGCGACCAAACACTTGATTTCACACCCAAGCCTTAGGTTTGACAGTGTTAGATCGAATTAACCTTTGACCAAAGAGCACACGTCATGAGCCTTATCAAACCCACAGGCGGTTTCATCCCAAGGGACAGAGAGTGGCAGCCAGATGCACTCACGCCTCCTTACAAAACTTCGGTTAAGCGCAGCCCGCAATCGGCTTTGCTCTCGTTTCCAAGTACACTTAGCGAAGAAACGTCACCCGTCTTTGGTCATGGTTTGATCGGCGATTTGGACAATGACCTTATTCACAACTTCGCCAAATCAGGCGAAAGCGCAATCGGCCCACGTATCATCGTGCATGGTCGCGTACTTGATGAAACAGGCCGCGGTGTACCTGGTGCACTTGTTGAATTTTGGCAGGCCAATGCGGGTGGTCGTTATCGCCACAAAAAAGAAAGCTATCTTGCACCGCTGGACCCAAACTTTGGCGGCTGTGGGCGCACGATAACTGCTGAAGACGGCTCTTATGAATTTCGCACTGTGCAACCCGGACCATACCCATGGCCCAACGGCATGAATGATTGGCGTCCTGCTCATATCCATTTTTCCTTGTTCGGGCATGGGTTTGCACAACGCCTTATCACTCAGATGTATTTTGAAGGGGATCCGCTGATCCCAATGTGCCCAATCGCAGGTGGCCTAAAAACGCAAGAGGCAGTGGATGCGCTAACAGCACCTCTCGATATGAACCGCACCGTTCCCATGGACAGCCGCGCCTATAAGTTTGACATGGTGCTGCGGGGACGGCGTCAAACCCACTTTGAAAATCGGCCAGAGGGGCTTTGATCATGGCACAAAAACTGAATTACTTGAAAGAAAGCCCAAGCCAAACAGCTGGTCCTTACGTTCACATTGGCTGCACACCAAATTTTTCAGGCGTCGAGATTTATGACGGCGATTTGGGCGCTTCGATGAAAACTGGCCCTGTAAAAGGCCAAGAAATTACAATCACAGGTATCGTTTACGACGGCACGGGCACGCCTTTGCGCGATGCAATGATTGAAATCTGGCAAGCAGATGCCACTGGCCTGTTCCAATCGGCCAATGAAACACGCGGCGCAGCTGATCCTAATTTTACAGGGTGGGGCCGCTGCCCTAGCCATATGGACACAGGCGAATTTCGGTTTGAAACGGTAAAGCCTGGCA
>CAYWIR010000277.1:0-4188 GCA_964458375.1 uncultured Neptunicoccus sp. | reverse complement strand
TTGCGATCCCCATCGCGGTGATGGGGTATGCAACGCCTTTGATTGCGGCCTTGGCCATGTCGCTCTCCTCTATAACGGTGTTGGCAAACGCCCTGCGCATCAAAGGTGTGTCATGAACGTTCTCGTCATTTTGATCCCCGCATCACTGATCCTCGGTGGGCTAGGTCTATTGGCCTTTTGCTGGTCCGTGAAAGCCAAGCAATACGATGATGTAGACGGCGCCGCCGCACGCATTCTTCTGGATGAAGAGCCTTAAGCAGGTTTCGGCCATGCAAAAACCGACGTATTCACGCCAAGTTTTCGATAGGCCATAAGCCAAAGCCCGCCCCCCCAAATCGTGATTGAAATCAGATAGGCAATCGCTGCCCCAAGGATGCCATTGCTAGGAACCAAAACCAGCAGCGCGATCACATGCACAATCAACGCAAACGCGGCGCATCGCGAAACCTGCCGTTCGTACCCGTGCATGTTTAACACCGAATTGCCCAATCCAAACGCACATAGAACCGATTGCGCAAGGCACAATACAAGCGCCGCGGGGATCAGGCCCAGAAATGCTGGGCCCAGCAAAACCTCGATCAAGACCTGCCCAAAAAAGTAGAACACCAGCGGCACAGGCAAAGACAAAATCAACGACATCCGCGCCAGAAAACACGCCTGCGCCTGCAACAGCGCAGTATCCTTGCTGTCCACCTGCGCCGCAAACCGCGGCGCTGCAATAAAGCTAAGTGCTGCATAGCCCATAGCGGACAGAATAGAAATTTGTGTGGCAACACGGAACAATCCCAAATCCTCAGCACTGGCAAAGAACCCCAGCATCACCATGCCCATTTGACTGTTGATGATAAACAGCCCAGCCCCAGTTGCCAGAAACGCCGCAGCCTTGGGCCACTTAGGATCAAAACGGGTGGGCGCAGCGGCGCTCAGCTCAGGGGGAGAAATCCAGTGCAATAGGTACCGCCCCAAAAGGTAATTCAGAACCGAAGCAATCAGCAAAACCCCAAAGACATCTGCCAAACGCAGGCCCGAAGGATTGAAATAAATGACAAGACAGACGCCCAAAATGACCAACACCTGCTTTGCTACAATGTCAGACACTTGCGCCAGTTGCGGTTGCTGAAAGGCGCGAATAAACGACACTCGCACCGCAGACAGCTGATCAAAGAACAGCACACAAGCAAGCAAAAGAACTGTGCCAAACCCGATAGGAAAAGACGCATCAAGATCAAGGACCCCGAGCACAACCAGCCCCCCGATCAAGCCAAGGATCGCGACCGCCAAGGCTCCTTTCCACGCGTGCCCCGCAATAGTTTTCGCCTCAGCCCAATCAGAATTCTGAAACGCGACCGAGGCTTTGCGCATCAAAAGCATACCCCATCCGTTGGAAATCGGCACCAAGGCCAACATGATCAACGATGTGGCATAGGCGAAATACCCCAGACCCTCCGGCCCAATATGACGGCCAAGCAAGACAGTCACAGCCACGCTCAGCCCTGCGGCTACAATGCGCAACACAGCGGTCATGAACCCTGATTTGATAAATTGGCGTCTCATCCGCGAAGTATTACAATATTGAAGAGGCCACGACAGCGCTAAGTGATGATCCTTGCGCAATATGAACTGCACCGACAAACCAAGCCACAAAGTTAAACAGTTTTTCGTAGCGTTCCATTTGTCTCTTCTCACACATCATTCTACTATTCTATCAACACGGGAGACACACGCTATGGATCTGAATTACACCCAAGAAGAACTTGCTTTTCGCGACGAAGTGCGCGCCTTTCTAAAGGCAAAACTGCCCGCCCGATTGGTGGATCGCAGCAAGCAAGGCGACAGCCTTTCAAAGCAAGATTTGGAAGATTGGCACGCCATTCTGAACGAACAAGGTTGGTTGGCAGGCAACTGGCCCAAAGAGTTCGGCGGCACAGGATGGAACGCAGTTGAGCGCCACATCTTCGAAGATGAAATGACCAGAGCCTCCGCACCACGCATTATCCCTTTTGGCCTGTCGATGCTGGCCCCCGTTTTGCAGAAATTCGGGTCCAAAGAACAACAAGACTATTACCTACCGCGCATTTTGAACGGCGCTGATTGGTGGTGTCAGGGATATTCAGAACCGGGCGCCGGGTCTGATCTCGCCTCTGTGCGCACCATGGCTGTGCGCGAAGGCGACCACTACATCGTAAATGGTCAGAAAACTTGGACGACCCTTGGCCAATTCGCCAATAAAATCTTCTGCCTTGTGCGCACCTCTAAAGAAGGCAAACCCCAAGAAGGCATCTCCTTCCTGCTGATCGACATGGACACGCCGGGCATCGAAGTACGCCCCATTGTCCTCATTGACGGCACACCCGAAGTAAACGAAGTGTTCTTTGACAACGTCAAAGTACCCGTCGAAAATCTGGTTGGTGAGGAAAACAAAGGCTGGACCTACGCCAAATATCTGCTGACGCACGAACGCACAAATATTGCAGGGGTTGGCTTTGCCAATGCAGGATTGGAGAACCTCAAACGGATCGCCAAACTGGAATTGTCAGGCGGGCGTCCGCTGATCGAAAACCCTCATTTCGCCGCACGCATCGCGCGGGTCGAAATGGATTTGATGGCTATGTCCACCACCAACCTACGTGTCGTATCTGGCGCGGCGGCGGGTCAGGCACCAGGCGCAGAAAGCTCTATGTTGAAAATCAAAGGCACCGTGCTGCGCCAAGAAATCAACGCGCTCACCCGCTCTGCGGCTGGCCCCTATGCCCTACCCTTCGCCAGCGAGGCCCTTGAAGAAGGCAGCAATGCAGAACCCGTCGGCCCCGAATATGCGGCCCCTGCCACTGCCAGCTATTTCAACAACCGCAAATTGTCGATTTTTGGCGGCTCGAACGAGATTCAGCGCACCATCATCACAAAAGCCATCTTAGAACTCTGAGGCCCGCCCATGAATTTTGATCTGACAGACGAACGCCAAATGCTGCAAGACGGTTTGCGCCGTTTCCTAACAGATGCGTATACGGCGGACGCACGCAAAGCGATAGAAGACGCCGAAACAGGGTTTTCCAAAGACATCTGGAATGGCCTTGGGGACATGGGTGTCATCGGCGCTCTCTTCTCCGAAGACGATGGCGGTTTCGCTGGCGCAGGGTTTGACATCGCACTCGTGTTCGAAGAACTCGGCCGTGTCGGCGCGGTTGATCCATTGATCGACACAGCCGTCTTGGGCGGCGGTCTTATCGCCGCACTTGGGACTGACGTACAAAAAGCGGTGATCGAAGATGTGATAGCGGGCAGCACACATCTTGCCCTTGCCCACGCAGAACCCACCAGCCGTTTTGATCTCTCCCGCGTGGACACAACCGCCAGCAAAACAGACGCTGGGTATACTTTATCAGGCCGCAAAGCTGTGGTGGTCAATGCCCCCTCGGCCAGCCATCTGGTTGTCAGCGCCCGCACGTCAGGGGACACCGCCGACGTCGAAGGTATCAGCCTCTTCCTAATCCCAACCGATACCAACGGTGTTGACCTGCGCAGCTATCCAATGGTCGGCGGCGGCGAAGCAGCCGAAGTGACACTCACGGACGTTGCCGTCCCCGCTGATGCACTGCTCGGCGCAGAAGGCACTGCTTATGATGCCCTATCTTTGGCAACAGCCCGCGCAACCCTTGCAATCTCCGCCGAGGCTTTGGGCCTCATGGAAAGCATCAAAACACTCACCAATGAATACCTGAAAACACGCAAGCAATTCGGGGTGCCAATTGGCAAATTCCAAGCTCTGCAACATCGCCTCGCAGATGTGCTGATTGAAATCGAACAAGCCCGTTCAGCTGTAATCAATCTGGCGGGCCACATTGACGCCACCCCTGCGGAACGAGAGATCCACGTCAGCGCGACGAAGAATTTGATCGGCCTCGTGGCCCGTTTGGTGACCGAAGAAGGCATCCAGATGCACGGCGGTATTGGCATGACCAACGAATATGAACTTGGTCACCTTGCCAAACGTCTCACGATGATCGATCACCGCTTCGGGGACACAACATTCCACATGGAACGGTTTATCGCCCTCACAGCGGCCTAAACCGAACTTCCACACAGTCTGGGCCGCCATTGTGCGGCCCTTTTTGCGGATTTTCGCCCATTACTAGTTAACCCCTAAGAAAAAAAGTTTCCTGGTGGTTGAGGGGTATTGATTTTGGTGTT
>CAYWIR010000276.1:0-4190 GCA_964458375.1 uncultured Neptunicoccus sp. | reverse complement strand
GCGGAAATCAGGAGGGCGTTTTGCGCCGCCTTCCATGCACCGAACAGGCCGATGAGCGCGAGTGCCGTGGAGAATTGTGTGCCGTTAATGAGGGCGAGACCTTCCTTGGCCGAAAGTGTGATTGGGGTGAGGTCGGCTTTGGCGAGGGCCGTGGCGGAGTGCATTCGTGTGCCGTTAAACTCTGCTTCGCCTTCGCCGATCATAGTGGCGGCCATGTGGGCGAGCGGCGCGAGATCGCCTGATGCGCCCACTGAGCCTTGGGCGGGAATGATCGGTGTGACGCCTGCGGCGAGCATGTCTTGGAGAAGAGTGATGAGTGTCCAGCGTACCCCTGATGCGCCACGTCCGAGGGAGAGCAGTTTGAGGGTCATCATCAGACGGGCATGGCTGGTTGGGATGGGGTCACCGACGCCACAACAATGGGACAGGATAAGATTGCGTTGGAGCGTTTCTGTGTCTTCGGGCGCGATTTTGAGGCTGGCGAGTTTGCCGAACCCTGTGTTCACGCCATAGGTTGCGGTGTCAGAATTGGCGGCCTGTGCGATGCGCGCGGCGGCGCGGTCAACTGCGGGTTTGCAGGCGGGATCAAGGCTGGCTGCGCCATTCGTTTCGAAAAGTTCAGACAGATGCGCGAGAGTGGTTGCGCCAGGTGTGAGGATCATATTTTGCCTGCAAAGATGCGTGATTTCAGAGGGTTAAAGCCGATACGGTAGGAAAGTTCTGCCGGGTGTTCGATGTTCCACACGGCCAAGTCGGCGCGTTTGCCAACGGCGATTTCACCACAATCGGTAAGGCCGAGAGCGCGGGCGGCATTTTGGGTGATGCCGCGCAGGGCCTCTTCGGGGGTTAAGCGGAAGAGGGTGCAGGCCATGTTGAGCGTGAGGAGGAGCGAAGTGAGGGGGGAGGAGCCTGGGTTTGCGTCCGTTGCGAGCGCGATGGGCACGTTTGCAGCGCGTAGAGCGGAGAACGGGGGAAGTTGGGTTTCCCGCAGGGTGTAGAACGCGCCAGGCAGAACAACGGCGGTGGTGCCAGCGGTGGCCATGGCGTCTACGCCTGCCTGATCAAGGTATTCGATGTGGTCTGCGGAGAGTGCGCCATAACGGGCGGCCAGTTCGGTGCCGCCGAGGTTGGAGAGTTGTTCGGCGTGGAGTTTGACGGGCAGGCCGAGGGATTTGGCGGCATCGAAAACGCGGGCAATTTGTGCGGGTGTGAAAGCGATGCCTTCGCAAAACCCGTCGACGCAATCGACAAGACCTTCTGCATGGGCTGCCTTGAGGGCAGGGATGCAAATGTCGTCGATATAGGTGTCTGCTGTTGTGTTCGGGGGGATGGCATGGGCGCCGAGGAACGATGTTTTCACCCGAATAGGGCGGAGTTTTTCGATTTGTCGGGCGGCGCGGAGCATTTTGAGCTCGGTCTCTTGGTCGAGGCCATAGCCTGACTTGATTTCAATCGTGGTCATGCCTTCTGCGATCAATGTGTCAACGCGGGGGAGGGCATCGGAAATGAGGGTTTCGAGGGTGGCGGCGCGGGTTGCGGTGACGGTGGAAAGTATGCCGCCGCCTGCGCGTGCGATGTCTTCGTAGGAGGCGCCGTTCAAGCGCATTTCGAATTCACGGGCGCGATTTCCACCCCATACGATGTGGGTGTGGCAATCGATGAGTGCGGGGGTCACAAGCGCGCCGCCTTGATCAAACTGTTGGGCGCTGGCGTATTGGGAGGGGAGGTCGGATGCAGGACCAACCCATGCGATTAGGTCGCCGTCCATTGCGATGGCAGCGTCTGTTATCAAATCATAGGGTGTTTCGCCTGTCGTAAGGCAGGCTGCTGAGCAGTTTGTAAGAACGGAAATGGCCATTGATTCCCCTGATTGTAGGTTTACAGGGATTTAGGCGGTTTTGTGTTATTATGTCTAGTCATAATATTTTGAAGGTGATTTTGAGGGAGCAGAAAGCGCCTTCGATGGGGGTGTTTTGAACGCAACTATGTGCGGGTTAGGATTTACCTTCCAGCCCATCTGCGGCGGCGGCTGCACCTGGGATTTTCATTTCAAAGACAGAGTCTACGACTGTGTAATCGTAATATCCCATGCGGGCGATGGGACGAATTTTGGGAATGTCGAGCTTGCCATCTGATGTCAGCACATGATCAGCGACATGAATGTGTTCAACCCGCCCAAAGACGATATCGACGGTGCCCACGGGGGAATCCCCAGGGAGGCGGTGCGTTGAGATATAGGAGCATTCAAAGTGGCATGGGCTTTCGGCGACCATGGGGCCTGGAGCCTGTGTTGCAGCCCTTTTTGTTATGCCTGCATGGTCAAATTCATCTATGTCTGGGTCAAAGGCTTGGGCGGATTTGTTGACTGCTTCGCGTAAATCATAGGTCGCCATGTTCCAGACAAACCAGCCTGTTTCTTCGGCGTTGCGCACTGTGTCTTTGCGGCGTCCATCTGGGTATTGGTTTGCAGCAAACATCACCATCGGTGGGTCAAATGTGAGATTTTGCCATTGGGAATAGGGCGCGAGGTTGCACACACCTTCTGTGGATACGGTGGACAGCCAGCCGATAGGGCGGGGAACGGTGCAGGCCTTAAACGGGGAATACGGAAGAGGGTTCTTTTGGGTATTTGGGTTGTAATCCATCATGTCCTTCTTGCGTTTTGCCGTGTTCTTTGCGTATTGATATTATGACTATACTTAAAGGTGTCAAGATGGCGGTGATCTTTGCAAAACAAGCGCGTTTGGCCACGGGTTGGGCGGAAAATGTCGCCATCCATGTGGCGGACGGGCGTATTGGCGCAATTGAGGTGGGGGACAAGGGTGGGGATGTTTCTGTTGATACGCTGCTGCCGTCCATTGCCAATTTGCACAGTCACACCTTTCAGCGCGCCATGGCGGGGATGACCGAGTACCGCGCAAAGGGGCGAGAGAGTTTTTGGACATGGCGGGAGTTGATGTATCGGTTTTTGGATCGTCTTACGCCAGAACATGTTGAGGCGATTGCGGCATTGGTTTTTGTGGAGATGCAAGAGGCAGGATATGCGAGTGTTGGGGAGTTTCATTATGTCCACCATCAGGCAGGTGGTGCGCATTATGAGAATATTGCAGAACTGTCTGAGCGGATTGCGGCGGCGGCCGAGGCCACGGGTATTGGTCTGACGTTGTTGCCCGTTTTGTATTCCTACGGCGGCGCGGAACGACTGGCCTTAGCAGGAGGGCAGTTGCGGTTTGGCAATGATGTTTCGGGGTATTTGGACGTATTAGATGGTGCGCGTAGGGCTGTAGCGGGGCGAGAGGATGCGCGTGTTGGGATTGCGCCGCATTCTTTAAGGGCCTGTTCGCCTGAGGATTTAAAAGAGGTTCTGGCTGCGGTGCCAAAGGGACCGGTTCACATGCATATTGCCGAGCAGCCAGCAGAGGTGGAGCAGGTTGAGGCATGGTTAGGCGCACGTCCTGTGGAGTGGGCGTTGAGCGAGCTTGGGGTGGATGAGCGGTGGTGTTTGATCCATGCAACGCACATGACGTCAGCGGAAACGACTGCACTTGCTCGGTCTGGTGCTGTTGCGGGTTTGTGCCCGATCACAGAGGCGAATTTAGGTGACGGGCCGTTTAACGGGCCAGAGTATTTGGCCCATGGCGGCGCGTTTGGTGTGGGATCGGACAGCAATGTGCGGATTTCGATGACCGAGGAATTGCGCCTGTTGGAGTATTCGCAGCGGTTGCGGGATGTAGAGCGCAACGTGATGGTTGTGGGCGAAGGTTCGGTGGGGGACACGCTGTATCTGGGGGCGGCCAAAGGGGGCGCGCAGGCGTTGGGGCGAGATGCTGGAGAGATACGTGTTGGAGCGTTGGCGGATTTGGTGGCTGTTGATAGTGAACATGCCAATCTATGTGCTTTGTCACAGGAACAGCTGATAGATGGGTTGGTGTTTGCGGCGGATGATCGTGTGGTGACCGATCTTTGGTCCGCTGGGCGACATATGGTTCAGGAGGGGCGACATGTGGCACGCGAGTCCGTCGTTGCGGCATATCGTGCGGTGATCCAAGACCTGATGGCGGGGTTGTGATGGGATATCGCGATATTCACGAGACTTTGTTGGCGCGGATTAGAAGTGGGGATTTCCCCCCTGGTGCGTTGTTACCAAGCGAATTGGAATTGGCTGCGGAATTTGGGGTGGCCCGCGCAAC
>CAYWIR010000275.1:0-4196 GCA_964458375.1 uncultured Neptunicoccus sp. | reverse complement strand
GGCAATTCGTCGAGATTAAGGGCCGAGTGCAAGTCCACAAGATGGCTTTGCATCAATTCTTCAGCAAACGCGCCATTCTTTTCGGCGATCGCTTGGATCAAGGCATGGTGCGCCTGGCTTTCGCATAGGGCGCTTTCACGTTTCCAATATAGCGCGATAATAAGGGAAGAGCGGGCAATCAAAACGCTGATCATATCGGCAATGGTTTGCTGTTGCGCTATGCGCGCAATTTCGAGATGGAATAGCCCTGACAGGTACAACGCACGCCCTCGATCACCCGCTTCAAGGGCCGCATGCTCCTGCTCAATATGATCTTTGAGCAGCGCAATATCATCTGGCGTAGAATGCAGCGCCGCAGACCTCGCTGTTCTGGGTTCCAACAATTCGCGCGCTTCAAAAACCTGCTGCGCTTCCTTCAAGCTGGGTTTTGCAACAAAGGCACCTCGATTGCGTTTGATTTCAACAATCTTAAGATGGGCAAGCGATTGAAGCGCAGCACGCACAGTCGTGCGCGACACGCCATAGATGTCTGAGAGTTCATCTTCGCCAAGTTTTGTGCCTGGCGCCAAACGGTGTTCATGTATGGCTTGTGACAAAGCGCTAGAAATCGCATCGGCCGAGACGGTATTGGATACAGGTTTACGTGCTTTCAGCGTCATCGCATTCTCCTACAGGTCGAAATGCCAGAGCAGGGAATAAGACACAACCCCATTAAAATGTTCACAATACAGATTCGAATTGTATACAAAAATGTGTGCAAAAATTAGACGTAGGGATTTTTACCTGCCCAAATAATGGGCTGTTAATGCCATTTTCAGGGCACAGCATCCCAAATTGATTGCGAGACTCACCCCAGGCGGCGCTGCTGTGTCCAACTGCCTTTGGGGGTGCATGTGAGCAAGCAAGACTTAGAAATGGTTTCGGTAACCAAGCGCTACGGCGCCACAGTTGCTGTTGACGCGATCAATTACAAATTCAAATCCGCAAGCTACACCTGTTTGCTAGGCCCATCGGGCTGCGGTAAATCATCCACGCTTCGCATGATTGCGGGCCACGAAAGCGTGAGCGACGGATCGATCGTTTTGGCAGGGCGTGACATTTCACATCTGCCGCCTGCCCAGCGCGGCACCGCTATGATGTTCCAAAACTACGCTTTGTTCCCACACCTAAGCGTTCTGGACAACGTGGCCTTTAGCCTGAAAATGAAGGGGACGGATAAAGCAGATCGGCACGCCCAAGCCGGTGAGATGCTGGAGCTGGTGGACCTTTCAGATCTTGCGGATCGGATGCCCGATCAATTGTCTGGCGGGCAGCAGCAGCGTGTTGCGCTGGCGCGGGCGTTGATCACGCGGCCCCAGGTTTTGCTGCTCGATGAGCCATTGTCTGCCCTCGATCCGTTTTTGCGTATCCGTATGCGTGGAGAACTTCGCAAGCTGCAAAAAGAACTGGGGATCAGTTTTATCCACGTCACACACGGCCAAGATGAGGCCCTTGCATTGGCCGACGACATCATTGTCATGAACAACGCAGTAATCGAACAGGCCGGCCCAACCCGAGACGTGTTTAACGCACCAAAAACGAGATTTGTCGCGCAATTCATGGGGGGTCACAACGTTGTTGCCCTGCCTTCAGGAACCTTTGCAGTCCGCACGGATGCTGTGACCATTGGCAAGCCTTCAAAAGACGCAATTGAAGCGAACGTAACGTCCGTCGAATACCAAGGGAACCATGTCTCGCTTTCAGCGCGCATAACTGGGGATCAAGAAGTGCTTGCACTGATCCCAGACGACACCTTCTTCGCCAATCCACACCATCCAGGGGACCAGATCGGGCTGCACTGGGATGTTAACGATCAACACAAACTGACCGCATGAACTGTGGCGCCTTCTTTAAACCAAGATCAGTCTAACAAGGAGACCTGACATGACTAAATTTACACATAGAAATGGCCTTAGCCGCCGAACGCTTCTGAAAGGTGCAGCTTCAACGGCCATCGCCGCAGGGGCAACCACGCTGGGTGCACCAACACTTTGGGCGCAAAACATCAAAGATGTGACCCTGCGCCAATTCGGGACAGGTGTTTCCAACCTGAACGACGTTGCGAATAAGGTTAAAGAAGACCTTGGTTTCACACTGGAAATGACCGCGCTGGACACCGACAGCGTGACACAGCGTGCGGCAACACAGCCCAACAGCTTTGACATTGCCGACATTGAATACTTCATCTGTAAGAAAGTCTGGGCTGCGGGCAATCTGCAGGCGATGGACACATCCAAGATCGACAATTACGACAAGATCGCAGGCACCTTCCGCAGCGGCCTCCTGACACCTGAAAGCACAATTGCCCAAGGTACAGCGCCACACACTGTTGGCTTTACATCAGGTGTAAACGGCACGGACTTCGTTCAAGAAGAATCCGGGTACATGACCCTGATCCCAACGATTTATAACGCTGACACATTGGGTATCCGCCCTGACCTGATCGGCCGTCCAATCAAAAACTGGTCAGAACTGTTGAACCCAGAGTTCAAAGGCAAAGCCTCCATCCTCGATATTTCTTCCATCGGCATCATGGACATGGCTCTGGTTGTGGAATCTATGGGCGAATACAAATACCCAGACAAA
Source organism: uncultured Neptunicoccus sp. (assembly GCA_964458375.1). Taxonomy (GTDB): domain Bacteria; phylum Pseudomonadota; class Alphaproteobacteria; order Rhodobacterales; family Rhodobacteraceae; genus Amylibacter. Next base: position 1,571 of record CAYWIR010000275.1, on the reverse strand, counting down.
GGTAACATGACCAAGGAAGAGATCGATCTGACCTTGGGCATCTTCACCGAAGCCAAGAAAAACGGCCAGTTCCGTTCCTTCTGGAAATCCTTTGATGAATCCGTGAACCTTATGGCGTCTGGCGAAGTCGTCATCCAATCCATGTGGTCCCCTGCGATCACGGCTGTACGTTCACAAGGCATTCCTTGTGTCTACCAGCCTTTGGAAGAAGGTTATCGTTCATGGGGTGGCGGTCTTGGTATTTCCGCGGCGCTGTCTGGTCTCGAGTTGGACGCAGCCTACGAATACATCAACTGGTATCTGTCTGGCTGGGTCGGTGGCTATCTGATGCGTCAGGGCTATTACTCCGCTGTGCCAACAACGTCCAAAGAGTTCATGTCCGAAGACGAATGGGGCTACTGGTACGAAGGTAAAGAATCTGTCGGTGATATCGTTTCCCCAACAGGTGCTAAACTGGCTGGCCCAGGTGAGGTCCGCGATGGTGGGTCCTTCCTCGATCGGATGGGGTCTGTGGTTTGCTGGAACTCTGTCATGGATGAAAACCAGTACATGGTTCGCAAATGGAACGAGTTCATCGCAGCCTAATGGCAAATGCCTAACCTCAAAAACGGGTGCGCTGCTGTGGTGGCGCACCCAACTCTTAATAACACGAATGCCCCATGAAAAACCTGCGCAGCAATCCCGTTTTCTCCAGTCTGTTGATGGTGTCGCCGCTGGCCGCCGTTCTGCTGGTTTTCCTCGTGCTTCCGATTGTTCTGATCGTTGTCGTTAGCTTTTGGCGCGCCACTGAATTTTCGATCATTCCCGCGTTTGAATTTGACAACTATGCCTTTTTGTTCGGCTCGCCTGTCACCTACACCGTCTTTTTCAACACATTCAAATACGCCTTGATTACCTGGGCTTGTACCTTCTTGATCGGGTTCACCGTTGCATATTACTTGGCGTTCCATATCCGCACGCTCACATGGCAGATCGCACTATTTTTGCTGTGCACGATTCCGTTCTGGACGAGCAACATCATCCGTATGATCTCTTGGATCCCTTTTCTCGGGCGCAACGGCATCGCAAATTCTACCCTCATGTCTTGGGGGGTGATCAATGAACCGATTGAATGGCTGCTGTTCTCGGATTTTGCCGTCATCCTCGCCTTTGTGCATCTTTACACGCTGTTCATGGTTGTCCCGATTTTCAACACCATGATGCGCATCGACAAATCCTTGATCGAAGCGGCCCGTGATGCAGGGGCAAGCGGTGTGCAAATTCTCTGGAATGTGATTATCCCACTGACCAAGCCTGGCATCATGATCGGCACAATTTTTGTGGTGACGCTGGTTATGGGCGATTTCATTACCGTGCGGTTCATGTCTGGATCGCAATCGGCGAACGTCGGTCGGTTGATTTCCAACGACATCGCACTTCTGCAATACCCAAGCGCCTCTGCCACGGCCATTGTCCTCTTGCTGACCGTGTTGATCACGATCGGCATTCTCTTGCGCTTTGTTGATATCAGGAAGGAGCTGTAAGATGGAACCAAGACCCAGATCCTTCTACGTGCTCAGCTGTTTCTTCGC
>CAYWIR010000274.1:0-4201 GCA_964458375.1 uncultured Neptunicoccus sp. | reverse complement strand
GACATCCGCGAAGGCGATGTGGGCGCGATCCTCGGCTGGGGCTTCATGCCATGGTCTGGTGGTCCATTCGCATGGCTCGATATCATCGGGTCTGCCAAAGCTGTAGAAATCTGCGATGCATTGGCCGCCAAACACGGTGATCGTTTCGCAGCCCCTGCATTGCTGCGTGAAATGGGCGAAAAAGGCGAGAGCTTCTACGGCCGTTTCGGCGAACAGGCAGCGTCCGCCGCTTAAACCCAAGCACACTCAAACGAAAAAGGGCGCCCGAACACATCGTTCGGGCGCCCTTTTCATTCGCTTTCAAAGCCTAGTCTGATGCAATCCTGCGGGGGCGTGGTGTCTGTCCGCGACACCGCGCAGATACCGCTTTCAATTCTTTGCCAGTGGTCAAACGCAAAGGCCCAGCAGGCGCCGCCGCCTGTTCAATCCGCGCATTCAGCGAACGTCGCTTGGCCCGTGCGACCCGCATCCCCTTGGTCACCAACGGACGGATCAGCTTCGCAAACAGAACCAACAACAGCGTATTGCCAGCCAAACAAATCGCAAACAAAACGCCGATATAGGCGGCAACCTGTGTCTGGTCCGACAGGCCAAAACCATGCCCCGCAAACAACCACGTAAAGTAGGCCACCACGCCAATATCCCCGCCATGTTGATTGACGAAGTTGGCGTAAAGCGTGCTCAGCGCCAGCAGGATCACGGATGCAACTGTCATCGGCAGCATCTGCATCGCAACATTCAAACACCGCTCTGACAACTGCGCAGATCGTTCAACCCGTGCCATGCGATTTGCAACACAAACAATGGAAAACACCATCGACAACGGAAGGCTCAGTTTCAGCAGGTGCATAAATGCAGGCCCAAACACCATCAGCGACAGACCGAAAATAGCAACGTTTGCTCCGATCAATTCACGGCGATACAGCTCCGCATAATCCCGTTTTGCGGCTGGGCGAAACAGACGTGACCGCGCAGGATTTACCCCTGGCACCACATCAAGCAAGCCCCCTTTGACACCCCCCTCCGATGCGCCCAAATTGTTGCGCACCGCGTATCGGAACAACAGGTTCACCAGACAGGCCGCAAGCAGCACGCCCACGATAAACCCGCCGATAAACACAGGCGCATAGCGAAAAACACTTTCTGTTTTCAACACGTCAGACGGCAGCAGATGCACCAACGTTTGCCCCGCAAGGCTTTGCAGCACCATTTCGAACGCAAGGGTCATGCCAACAAACACAATCGACAATGCCCAGCCTTCAACGGCTGTCAATTTACGTGTTTCAAAACGCGCATACAGGATCGCCACGGGCATTTGCGCAAGCAGTACAAGGCTCATGGATACCCAAAAGCGGTTGAGCGATATGCTGGCGGCGTCACGCAAAAGATCAGTAATCAAATAGGACGCCGCCATCACAATAAGAACCAGCATGGATTGCGTCAGCACATACGAAACAAATGGTCGATTTAAGGGTTTAGAATTCATAGGAACCTCCGAAGTTTCGTGTAACCTCAGGTAGAAACATAATTGCGGCAGCAATTAGAGGCAAACGTGGTCGAATTTTGCCCATTTGAGGGAAATGACCCGCAACACGCAACACAATTGCCTCGACACTTTGAACGGTATTTACCTCAAAGGATCAGCTTGCGCCGCGTCGGCTCTCGCGCCACAACACCAGTGCTCCACCGCCAACGATCAGCAAAACACCTGGGAACAAACGGTCCAATGGTGCCTCGCCAAAAACGATCCAACCCATTGTAAATGCCGATATAAGCCCGAAGTAATTGAAAGGGGCCAGCAAACTCGGCTCCGCCATACGGGCAGACACCAGCAAACAAATCACCCCACAACCACCAATCAAACCCGACACAACAATCAACAAAACATCAAAGGAATTTGCGATTTCGCTAAAGCCGCTGGTGAACAAAACAACAATAATATTCGCCACCGCCGCCGCCAACCCAGAGTAGAGGTACAACAGCGAACTCGACACTTCACTGTCGAACAACCGCACCGTCACAATCGACAGCGCGTAAAACGCCGCAGCCACCAACGGCAGCAACGCCCACAGGCTAAAATCAGCGGCATTAGGCTGCACAATCATCAGCGCCCCACCAAATCCCAACAAAACCGCGATGGATCGCCAAATCCCAACCCGCTCCCCAAGGATCGGAATGGACAACAGCACAACAAACATCGACATGGTGTATCCCAACGCCGCCACCAATGCGAAGGCAGACGTGGCAAGCGAGGCATACCAACAGATTTGCGCCACGGTCACCATCAACCCGCGCCCCATCGCCAACTTCCATTGGCGCAGCCACAGGTGTTTGGTGTCCATCTTAAACTCCCCCATCCACCACATCATGACCAGTGCAGGAATAACCCCAATCACATTGCGATAGGCGGACAGCTCCAGCACACCATAACGTGGAAGCAGATACTTGATGGTCAAAGACATCGCATCAAGACACAAGATCCCGATCAGCAGAACACCCGCCGCCCGCGCCAAATTCGAATTTAGAAGCCCCGACAACGGGGATTATTGCAGGCCCTTTTCCGCGAAAAGAGCCCCCAAATCCGCTTCGGGCCGTGCCCCGATGTGGCTGATGATTTCACCCGCAGCAACACACCCCATGCGCCCGCAGGTCATCATATCGGCCCCATTCACAAGGCCATGCAAAAAGCCCGCGGCGAACAAATCGCCCGCACCTGTCACATCCACAACACTCGTTGCTTCCGCAGGGGCCAAAACGGTCTCACCGCCTTTGACCACATAGGCACCCTTTGCCCCAACGGTACAGGCCACGATCTCAACGCGGCTCGCCGCCTCTGCGATGCTCTCTTCCAACGTGTCCGCTGGGTACATCGCCGCCATTTCATGCTCGTTGCAAAACAGCAAATCAATATGGTCGCGGATCATGTCGCGAAACGCTTGGTGATGCCGATCCACACAGAACGGGTCAGACAACGTCACAGAAACCTTGCCCCCTGCGCCCTTGCACGCCTCAATCGCTTTGGCAAACGCGGCATGGGACAATTCCCCATCAAAGCGATAGCCCTCAAGGTACAGCCACTCCGCATCCGCCATCATGGCAGGATCAATATCGTCTGGGCCAAGATGCTCAGACACACCAAGGTATGTGTTCAACGACCGCTCACTGTCAGGCGTCACCAAAACCATGCAGCGCCCTGTTTCATCCACCGCATCGGCAGGTGAACGCGGCACCTCAAAATCAGCGCCCTGTGCGCGCATGTCATGCTCAAAGATATCGCCCAACTGGTCGGCCTTCACCTTGCCAACATAAGCCGTGCGATCCCCGAGCGCCGCAATCCCCGCAATCGTGTTCGCCGCAGACCCACCAGACACCTCTTTGGCTGGCCCCATCACGCCATACAGCTCCGCCGCGCGGTCCGTATCAATCAACTGCATGATGCCTTTTTCAACACCATTGTCCGTCAGGAACTTATCCTCACAGGGTGCCAACACATCCACGAGCGCGTTGCCAATGCCGACAACCTGATACTTCTTAGCCAAAATTCTTCTCCTCAAACGGACATAAGTCCTCAACGATACAGTTTGCACAAACGGGCTTACGCGCTTTGCACACATAACGCCCGTGTAAAATCATCCAATGGTGCGCGTGCATAGCGAATTCTGCAGGAATATGATCCTCAATCGCCCGCTCCACCACCACAACATCTTTGCCAGGGCAGACGCCTGTCCGGTTCCCAAACCGAAAAATATGCGTGTCCACCGCCTGTGTCGGCTGCTTGAACCACATGTTCAAAACCACATTCGCCGTCTTACGCCCCACACCTGGCAGGCTCTCAAGCGCCGCTCGGGAGGACGGCACCACACTGTCATACTCATCCACCAAGATTTGGGACATCTTCATCACGTTCTTGGCCTTGTTCCGATAAAGCCCAATCGTCTTGATATGCTCCGTCACCCCTTCAAGGCCCAGCGCCAACATCTTCTCAGGCGTATCCGCGACCTTGAACAGCTCCTTGGTCGCCTTATTCACCCCAACATCTGTCGCCTGCGCAGACAACGCCACCGCCACGACGAGCGTATAAGCATTCACATGATCCAACTCGCCCTTCGGCTCAGGTTCACTGTCGCGAAACCGCGAAAACATCGCATGGATTTTGTGATAATCGAGTTGTTTTGTCATGGGAATGGTGTGGCATGGGGGA
>CAYWIR010000273.1:0-4202 GCA_964458375.1 uncultured Neptunicoccus sp. | reverse complement strand
CACCATAAGCACGGCAAGGAGCGTTGCTAGACTAGTGTGCTAGGTGCACGGCGCGGCGCTTACAAGTAGCTGTGCCAACAGAGCATTTTCCGACTGTGCTAACACTGTGCTAGGGTATATCGCGGATTTCGACAGTTAACGCTGCAGTGCAGAAATCCAGCAAGCTATTGTTCTACTCAAAGTAAAGTGGTGCCCAGGGGTAGAATTGAACTACCGACACGAGGATTTTCAATCCACTGCTCTACCACTGAGCTACCCGGGCACGGGTTTGGATAGCGCATTGCCATCCTGTGGTCGGGGCGTTTTAGGATAGCGCTGATTAACTGGCAAGCAGATTCTTTGGCCTTAGTGAACTTTTGGCTCTTGTGCGCCCTGATCGGACGAAACACCGTCTTCTTCATCCGTCGCGCCACCCGGAATCGAATATCCTTCGGTCAGCCATTTCCCCAAATCTACGTCTGCGCATCGCTTTGAACAAAACGGACGATATTTTGCGTCTGGTTCTTTTTCACAGATCGGACAGGCCATCAGGTCAGCACCTCACTCAAAGGCAAACGTTCGCGTTTTCTTTGCAGCTCAAAGTGGCCCAAACCCGTCCACCCGACAAGCGCCGTTTCAATGCCATCCGCTTTGAATCCAGCACGCAGGGCTTGTTCCACGGTCCGCTGATCCTTGCGGGGCATCGGCGCAAAATCCACCACGATCTGCCCCCCCAATCCACGCAACCGCAATTGCCGTGGCAGGTCCTTTGCCGCCGCCAAATTCGCCTTTAACCCCGCCGCAAAAGACGTGTCAGGCCCCGTGTTTACATCCACCGCGACCAGCGCCGATGTCGGCTCAATCGCCATCCACGCACCACCAGATAGAAAAGCATTAGGTGTGAGCAAAGCATCAATTGAATCCCGAAAACCAAGCAAGTCCAAACCACCCGCTTCCTGCATCACGTCATCAGGATCAGGATCGACCCATTCGCGCCACGCCACCTGCGCGGCACTCTCTGCGTCTTGCAACAGCGCAGGGTCGCCTGCTGGCTCTGCCAGCACTGCTTCGGCAGCGGCACGCATGGCCGCGATGTCTTCAAACACCGCATCGGCGTCCACGCCTTCAGACACAGATCGCACAATCAACCCAAGGCGTTCATCCGCCCCATCCAACGCTTCGTGCGCCACTTCTAACAAGCGATCCCGTTCGTCTTCGTCGCGAATTTTGCGGGCAATATTCAAACCAGGTGCATCTGGTGTCACAATACAATATCGGCTTTTAAACAACAGCTTAGGAGACACGGGTGATGCTTTGGACCCTTCCGCATGTGTCGAAACCTGCACCAACATGGTTTCCCCCGCCGACACACCTTTGGCATGACGCAAATACCCCGTTTGCCCCGCCCCAAGGTCGAGCGTTATGCCGTTCTGCCCTTTCATAGGCCGCAGCGTTTTGGCACGGTAAATTGCACCAGGGCGCGGGCCAGCATTCGTTGGATCCACCAAGAAATCTGTCAAACGTCCATCATCAATCAGGGCCGCACAGTCGCGCCCGTCAATTTGATCGAGGATGACCAAACGTCCCTTTTTCATCGCACACCTGCTCCTGCCAACAATGCGGCTGTTTCCGCCAACGGCAGACCAACCACATTAGAATATGATCCATTGATTGATGGGATCAGCGCCGCCGCACGGCCCTGAATGCCATAGCCGCCCGCTTTACCCTGCCACTCTTCGCTGTCCAAATAGGCGGTCATTTCCGCATCTGAAATCCGTTTAAACCGTACCCGCGTCATCACATCGCGCACACTTACTTTGCTGCCCTTGCGCACAGCCACGCCCGTAATCACTTGATGGCGACGCCCTGACAACAACGTCAGAAATTTCTGCGCCTCTTCACGGTCCGCTGGCTTTTCCATAATCCGCGTCCCGACGGCTACGGTTGTATCCGCGCACAAGACGACATCATAGGTTTCTGGCACGATCGCCCGTGCCTTTGCTTCGGCCAAACGGCGCACGTATGCGCGTGGCGTTTCCCCTGCAATCGGTGTTTCGTCGATATCGGCCGGCCGCACTTCATCGGGCACAATACCGATTTGCGCCAGCAATTCTAAACGTCGCGGACTCGCAGATCCAAGTATCAGCCCCATGGGATCACCCCCAAAGGCACGTTACTTATAGCGATAGTTGATGCGCCCTTTGGTCAGGTCATAAGGTGTCATTTCCACCTGAACCTTGTCCCCTGCCAAAACACGAATGCGGTTTTTGCGCATCTTGCCAGCAGTGTGGGCGATAATTTCATGACCGTTTTCCAGCTCTACCCGAAACGTCGCGTTCGGCAGAAGCTCGACAACGACACCATCGAATTCGAGAAGTTCTTCTTTAGCCATGTTTTCTCCAGCTTGGGCGGCACAACCATTTGGCCACCTTTATGCGCGGTTACATGGCCCCCGCAGACCGAAATATCAAGTAAAAAGGCCCATTTGAAAGCAACCCACTGAAAGACGGTGCGGAAATACCCTATTTCACGTCAAATTTGATCTCAAAAAGCGCACCAGCATCCGAAGGTTCCAGTGAAATCTCGGCATTATGGGCCTGTAACAGACTCGACACGATATAAAGTCCCATACCTGTTCCCCCCGTTTCGCGCCGTGTGGTGAAGAATGGATCAAACACGCGGCTGCGGTTGCCCTCAGATATTCCAGGTCCATTGTCTTGCACACGCAACACACCTTCCTTTGCCGAAAGCGAAATTTCGGTGGCCCCATGGGAAGCAGAATTGCGGATCAAATGGCCCAACACCAACAACACTCCATCACCAGACATTGGCAAAGTCACTGCGCCCCCTTCGATTTGAAACTCCATATCAGGATGGTCACGCATCAACGTGTCAAACAGCGAAACCAACTGCGCAGACCCATGATAGTTCGCTTCACGGGCCATCACCATTTCACGCAGGGCCGCCAGTTGCGCTTGCATCTGTTTCCCGGCCCCCCTGATCTGCGCCACCAATTTACGATCCGTGTCTGTCAAATCTTCGCTGTCTTCCAGCAGTTCAGTCGCAGCCTGTACCGTCGTGACAGGGGTTTTCACCTCATGGATGACGTGATCCGTGAAATTGCGCACCGTTTGTTCGCGATTGGACAGGGTCGTTGCCATCCCCATGACCTGACGCCCCATGGCCCTCAATTCTCGCGTGCCAAAATGGCTCGGCGGTGGTGTTTCCAGACCCGCACCTACACCCTCGGCATAGGTTTGCAGCGCAGTCACGGGTCGCAGCAGCAACCGCAACAACAGGACCCAGATAACAACGGTGATTGCACCGATACCAGCCGCCAGCAAATACGCCGCATTCCGAAACCCAATCTCTGGCCCCAGATACCGCAGCACTACCATTCCCAACAGTGACAGCAACAGCGTGGCACCTAAAGCGCCCCCCAGCACAAACCACAACGATGGGCGCCATTTCTCCCGCAGGGTCATGGGGCCATCCTTATGCCAACGCCATGGATGGTCTGCACCGCATCTTCTGCATTTGCCTTGGCCAATTTGCCTCGCAAGTTGCGTAAATGACTGTCGAGCGTTCGATCAGACACGTCGCTGCGCGCACCCCACAATGCGTTGATCAAGGCCACGCGGCCCACCGCTTTGCCATTGGCTTGCATCAATTGCGTCAGAATTTTCATCTCTGTTCCTGTCAGCGCCACATCCGTCCCCGACACGTCACACACATGGGCATCAATGTTCAGCGAAATCGCTCCATGGGTCAAAATACGCGCATCTTTGCTGCCATGTGTCCGTTTCAAAATCGCACGGATCCGCGCCACCAATTCCCGTGGGCTGAACGGTTTCGTGACATAATCATCCGCGCCAAGCTCCAGCCCAACCACGCGATCCACCTCATCATCTAAGGCCGTTAGAAACAGAATCGGAACATCAGACGTGGCTCTAATCTTTCGGCATACCTCAAACCCATCCATCTCGGGCAAACCAACATCCAACACGATCAGATCAGGGTTTTCGCGCCCTGCATGGGTCAGCGCCAGTTTGGCATCCGCCGCGGGGATCACGTCAAAGCTGGCTCGCTCCAACGCAATCGTCACGGTCTCTCTGATCTGCGGATCATCATCAACGACCAAGATTTTCATACGCAATCCCTTTTGCTTTAATATTGTCCACATACCGCGCCACACGCCATTCGCGAAACCCCCAATCGCGCCA
>CAYWIR010000272.1:0-4203 GCA_964458375.1 uncultured Neptunicoccus sp. | reverse complement strand
CAGCGTTTCGCGCACATCCATCACGCCTGCGAGGAGGGCGGATAGGGCGGCTTTGCCTTGCAGGTCGCGCAGCTTTTCGGTGTTGGGGGAGGAGACGTTGACGGTGGCGAAATCCACATGGGCACCGCAGGTTTTCAGCACCGATGCGAAATCGGCGGCGCGGTCTGTGGCGGTTTTGTTTGCGCCAAGGTTTAAGCCGACGACGCCTGTGCTGGGACGCAGTGCAAGACGCGCAGCGATGGCCTGTGCACCTTCGTTGTTAAAGCCGAACCGATTGATGGAAGCCGCGTCTTCGCGCAAGCGGAACAGACGGGGTTTGTCATTGCCAGGTTGGGGCAAGGGGGTTGCTGCGCCTGCTTCGATAAAGCCAAAACCTGTTTGCAGCAGCGGCGCGAGCGCAGTGGCGTTTTTATCAAATCCAGCGGCGAGGCCAACGGGATTTGGCAGATCGAGACCTGCGACTTTGGTGCGCAAGCGAGGGGATGTGACAGGGCCGGGTTTGGGAGTAAGGCCAGATTGCAGGGCCTTGATTGCCAATGTGTGCCCGAGTTCAGGGTCGAGACGGTACATGGCCGCGAGGGCGAGTTTCTCGGTCAGTTTCATGGCATGTCTGGGAAGATGTGGCCGTCTGCGCCCAAAGGCAATTCCTTGGCCCAGAGGACGTGATCCATTTTGAATGTTTCATAGAGGTGCGGAAACTCTGCGCCCCCGCGAGACACTTCCCATTTCAAGGCGTTCATACGGTCGGTTTGTGCGGCGATCAGCCAAAGCCCTGTTGCACCTGCGAAGTGTTTGGCAGCGGTTTCCATGGCCTGTTCGGCGGTGGAAAAATGCACATACCCATCGGACAGGTCGATGGGTGCACCTGCGGTTTCGCCTGCGGCCTGCATGGCGGCCCATTCATCGGAGTGGAATATTTTATAGATCAGCATAGGCGGGTGATGCCCCGCACGGCGGGTTGCGTCAAGTCGCTTTCAGACGTGACAGAGCGGTTTGGACGTGGCACGGGTGATGTATGAGGAGAGCATCATGGCTAAAGGGCAGGATCTGACCACGGGGTCAATTGCAGGACATTTTCGCACGTTGGCGATTCCTATGGCGATTGGGATGGTGTTTACAACGCTGTATAATGTGGTGGACACGTTTTATGCGGGCATGATTTCGACCGAAGCCCAAGCAGGGTTAGCAGTGTCGTTTCAGGTGTTCTTTGTCATGGTGGCGTTTGGCTTTGGGTTGAACTCTGCCCTAAGCGCATTGGTGGGCAAAGCGCTGGGCGAAAAGCGCGGTGGGCAGGCGAAGCGGATTGCGTGTCAGGGGATTTCTTATGCGGTGATTGCATCTGTCGCTTTGGGCATTGCTGGATATTTGGTTGGGCCATGGTTGTTGGCGCTGATATCTGCGCCTGGGGCTTATCGCGATGCGGGTGAAGCGTATTTTTATGTGCTGCTGCTGGCCACACCAGCATTTATCGTGGCCTTTGGGGCAAATGGGATTTTGGGCGCTGAGGGGGATATGAAATCCATGCAGCGGGCCCAAGTTGTGTCCTTTTTTGTGAACCTTGGCCTTAATCCGTTGCTGATCTTTGGTATTCCTGGGGTTTGGGGCGGCATGGGGTTTAACGGCATCGCGGCCAGTACAGTTATCAGCCAGATGGGTGTGATGGTGTATATTTTGGCGCAGGTGATGAAGTCTGACATTATGGCAGATGCACAGGAAATGGTGTTCCGCCCCCGTGCAAAGTGGATTTGGGAAATCACGCAACAGGCCATTCCGACCGCCTTTACCATGATGGTGATGATGGTTGCGGGGTTTGTGGTGCAGTATTTCCTGAAGGGATTTGGGGGCGAAGCGGTGGCCGCCTATGGCATTGGGTTGCGGGTGGAGCAGTTGATCCTGTTGCCCGGTTTTGGGCTGACGGGGGCGCTGTTGCCAATTGTCGCGCAAAACTACGGGGCGCAGAACTTTGATCGAGTGCGGGAGGCCGTAGCGTTTTGCTGCAAAGCTGGGATCGCGTTGATGTTTGTGGGATCGCTGGTTCTGTGGGTGGCAGCGCCCTACTTGATGGGTATTTTTTCAAATGATCCAGAGGTTATTCGGATCGGAGCACAATACCTGCGGGTGGATGGGTTTATCCTGCCTGTGTACATTGTGCTGTTTGCAATGAATTCGTTTTTACAGGCGCTGCAAAAACCGATTTGGACCCTTTGGATCGGGATATTCCGTCAAGGGGTCGGCGTTTTGCTGTTTATCTGGCTGTTCGTGCATGTGTTTGCCATGGGCACGCTGGGCGTTTGGCTGGGCATTGCGGTGGCCGTGGCGTTGGGGCTGATCCTGTCTGTGGTGGTCAGCGCATTTGTGGCCCGCGAGAAGATCGGTGGCCTTGGGCTTGGGGGATCAGCCTAGGGTGGCTATCCCATCATCTTGTTGGATGACTGGGTTAGCCGTAGCGAGCTTGTAACCCTGTAAACAGAGATTGCATGCGGGGGGCTGGTTCAGTCGATTTCACAACATATTGCGGGATTTCGGCCTTCATTTTCAGCGTTTGAGATGTGCGCAATGTCTGTGCGTTTGGTGCATTCTGACAGTCGCGCTGCTCGCGTGGGTCGTATTGAGATGCCATTTTTTGCCTCGTCGTAGATGCGCCGCTTGGGAGGACGCTTGATTAGGCGACGCTGAACCCCGATTCGGGCAGAATTTGGGCGTAGCTGTGGGATTCATGTTACGTAAGTGTTGTATTTTTGTTAAGTTGTTGGAGCCGTGCGGGTCATTACGAGTGCTTCGCGGCCCGAGAAATCGGCTGTGTGGGATTTTGCATAGCCGAGTTTGCGCGCCACGTTTTGCGAAACGCTGTGCTCTGGATCAAACAGGGCGCAGGTTTCGGGGTGGTTTGGATCAAGCCATTGGTGCGCTGCCGTCATTGCCTCGGTTGCGATTCCGCGCCCATGGGCGTGTGACGCAAGGACCCAGCCTGCTTCGGGTGTGGTGATTGCGGGTACAAGTGGACGTTTGAAATCGGCGAAGCCAACCTCTCCGAGGAAAAGGCCATCGTGATCTGTGACGGCCCAAAACCCATAGCCAAGGAGGGCCCAGTTGCCAGCATAGCGCAGGAGGCGGGACCATGTTTCAGAGGGCGTAGAGGGGGTTTCAGTGATGTGTTTGATGACCTTTGGGTCTGCCCAAAGTGCCGTGCAATCCTGAAAATCCTGCGCCGTGTGGGGGCGCAGGATCAAGCGTTTGGTTTTCAGCGTCGGGGCGATCACACCATATCAGGCGGTGTTGCTTCCGCGCTGAGGTCTGTGACCACGGTGTCGAGTGGCTGCACGCTGGTTTGTTTTTGGCCTAAGCGACGGACGGACACGGTGCGTTCTTCGACTTCTTTCATGCCGATGGCAAGGATCGCTGGAACCTTGGACAGGGAATGTTCGCGGACCTTGTAGTTGATCTTTTCGTTGCGAATGTCGGCTTCGGCGCGCACGCCTGCGGCGTTCAAGGCTGCGACGACTTCGTGCACATAATCGTTTGCGTCAGACACAATAGAAGCCACGACCACTTGGCGTGGGGCCAGCCAGAACGGGAGTTTACCTGCGTGGCTTTCGATCAGGATGCCGATGAACCGTTCGAATGATCCAAGGGTTGCGCGGTGGAGCATGACAGGGCGGTGTTTGTTGCCGTCTTCGCCGATGTAGTTTGCGTCGAGCCGTTCGGGCAGGACGAAATCCACTTGGTGCGTGCCGCACTGCCAGTCGCGGCCAATTGCGTCGGTGAGCACAAATTCCAGCTTGGGGCCATAAAACGCGCCTTCGCCTGGGTTGAGTTCAGGCTCAATTCCAGCGTTGCGTGTGGCTGTCAGAAGCGCCTCTTCGGCTTTGTCCCAAACCTCATCGCTGCCTGCGCGGGTGTCAGGGCGGTCAGAGAATTTCACTTTGAAGGATTCAAAGCCGAGGTCTTTGTAAACGTTTGAGAGAAATTCGATATAGATCGCAGTTTCTTCTTCGATTTGGTCTTCGCGGCAGAAAATGTGACCGTCGTCTTGAGTAAAGCCACGCACGCGCATGATGCCATGAAGCGCGCCTGATGGCTCATAGCGGTTGCACGAGCCAAATTCGGCCATGCGCAGCGGCAGATCACGGTAGGATTTCAGACCTTGGTTGAAGATTTGCACGTGGCAGGGGCAGTTCATCGGTTTCAAAGCGTTGATCGCTT
>CAYWIR010000271.1:0-4214 GCA_964458375.1 uncultured Neptunicoccus sp. | reverse complement strand
TGCCGCCTTACGGCGCATGTTTGTTGGGATCGATCAATTTGGCGACCTTGGTTCACGATGCCTATGAAGAAGGGGCGCATTTGTGTGAAACCGCCCTGACTGAATTGGTCGCGACCGCTGTTCGCATGATGGACAATGTGGTTGATGCAAGCCGTTTCCCATTGCCACAGCAAGAAGCCGAGGCACGAGCCAAGCGGCGCATTGGGCTGGGTGTGACGGGTCTTGCGGATGCACTGTTGATGGTCGGCGAGCGGTATGGCTCGGTTGATGCGGCGGCGATCACCGAACGTTGGATGGGACAGATCGCAAAGGCGGCCTATCAAGCCTCTGCGCATTTGGCGGCAGAGAAGGGTGCGTTTCCGCTGTATGACGCTGACGCGTTTTTGGCCAATGACTCTATGATGTCGATGGATGAAGAGACCCGTGCGTTGGTGGCAGAACATGGCATTCGCAATGCGTTGCTGACAAGTGTTGCGCCGACAGGGACGATTTCGCTTTATGCTGGGAATGTCAGCAGCGGGATTGAGCCTGTGTTTGCCTATTCCTATACCCGCAAAGTGTTGCAGAACGATGGATCACGGTCCGAAGAGGAAGTGGTGGATTATGCGGTTGATTTGTGGCGGCAGAAAAAGGGCGATACGCCTTTGCCCGATCATTTCGTGAATGCACAAACGCTTGCACCGCTGGATCATGTGCGAATGCAAGCCGCGGCGCAAAAGTGGATCGACAGTTCGATTTCAAAAACGATCAACTGCCCTGAGGATATCTCTTTTGAGGATTTCAAAGAGGTTTACATGGCTGCGTGGGATCAGGGCTGTAAAGGATGCACGACCTATCGCCCCAACGATGTGACTGGGTCAGTTTTGTCTGTGTCAGAAAGCGCGGAGGCGGCCCCAGAAGTGGATACAGGTGCGGATGTGGTTTACATCGCAGAGCCGCTTGATCGGCCAGAGGCGTTGGATGGGCATACCTATAAGATGAAGTGGCCTGAATCCGAGCATGCGATTTATGTTACGATCAATGACATTATTCAGAACGGTCAAAGACGCCCGTTTGAGGTGTTCATCAATTCCAAAAACATGGAGCATTATGCGTGGACGTTGGCGTTGACGCGGATGATTTCAGCGGTGTTCAGACGTGGGGGCGACGTGTCCTTTGTGGTGGAAGAGCTGAAGGCGGTGTTTGATCCGCGTGGCGGGGCGTGGGTGCAAGGGAAGTATATCCCGAGCATGTTGGCGGCCATTGGCAGCGTGATCGAAGAGCATATGGTGCGGATTGGATTTATCGGCGGCGAGGGGCAGCATTTGAAGGCTGATCCTGCGTCGGATGTGATCCAACTTGGCACGCAGAAGCGGGGCAAATCCTGCCCAAGCTGCGGTGGCATGGGTTTGCAGATGGTAGAAGGCTGCATGACATGTATGGACTGTGGCCATTCAAAGTGCGGGTGATCTGACGGGGACGCTGACCCGCGTGTGTGGGTCAGCGCGTTTTTCCATTGGTATTGCAGGGTGACAGTGGCGTCAGTGTCCGTTTAACGCTGCGTAGATGCCAAATGCGCCGACGAGCACGAGGCTGAGGGCCCAGACGATATCGAGGTTGAACCACGTTTTCGACAGGAACTTGAGGCCAAGCCAATAGTAGATGATGGTCGCGATCAATGCGCCTGCCGCGGTCATTGCCAAGGTGTGGGTGGCGGCGACGAGAAACGCGACTGAGATATTGTTGTTCATCAATGCTTCGACCGCGAGATGGCCGATGTCGTCTTCTTCGATAGCGCATATGCCAAGGTAAATCGGCACCAGCATGAGGCCAGCACCGTGGGCCATGGCGGCGAGGAAGGACCAGAGTGCGAGACGGGCAGGGTGCACACGGGCCAAGAATTTCGGGTGGCGTCGATAGATGAGGAGGAACACGCCCATCATGATGACAAGGATGCCAGCACCAATGCGAAGTTCGATCTCCCAGTCCACGAGAAACATCATCATTGAGAACGGCAGAAGAATGCCGATCATCGCGATAAAATGGCCGAGCGCCAACATGCCAAGCGCCTTTGGAAGGGCGCGGGCATTGCGTTCCATCAAAGCGGCAGACACGGCTAAGGGCCAGCCCATGCCAGGGTTGATACCGTGATAGAGGCCAGAGAAAATGACGGCCCACCAAAGGGCCGCCATTGAGGTAAGTTCAAGCAATTTCTATCCGACCTGATTAAGCGTTTGGATAGCAGAAGCTGTCTGTTGAACAGTCGCCACCTTCCAGACGGATCTGGTGGCTGCGATAGCCTTTGGGGAAATCGATGTAGAAATCCTTATCCAGATGGAAGCCGTTTTCGTCGTTGTTGGCCATGACCATTTGGCCGCCTTCGTCGTCTGGATAGAACTGATCATCCCATGTGGAATAGAGCGAGTTTGTCCAGTAGACGCGCTTGCCGTCGCGGCTGACCTCGACCATTTGCGGGCCGTAAACGAAGGGTTTGCCGTTCGGGTGATCCGCACCTTTTGCGATGCCGCCCACTTCGACTTTGCCAACGAGTTTTGGGTTCATTGGGTCTGTCACATCGTATTGATGCATTTCGCCAAGACCCCAACAGGCCACGTAGAGGTATTTGTCATCAAGGGACAAGTCGATGTCAGTCACCAGTGGTGGCACCGCCTCAAAGCCTTGCAGCAATGGTGGGAGGTTTTCTGGTTTTTCAGGGCGTGGGTCGATGGTGATGACCTTTTTCGCCTGCCAAGTGCCATCGTCATCGCGCCACCATGTAAAGATCGCACCTTGAAGGTTGGTGGTGTCGACCACTACGCCGCAAAAGCCGTAGGACTTGGTTGGGTCGTGTGCTGGGCGGATTTCCAGTGCCATCTGGTGGTTTTCACCAAGGTCGATGGTTTGGATGTTCTTGCGTTTGCGCAGGTCCCAAAAGTGGATTGAATGGCCGTATTTGTTGGACAACAGGTCTTCGGCGACGATGCCACCTTCGAACTGTGGTGGCAGGCCCCATTCGGAGGACACCATGTAATCTTGTGGCAGGTTCCACCAGAAATCGTAGTGTTTGTCTTGCGCGCCACGGTCCATTTCATAGCGACCGATGATGTCAAAGGTTTCGCAATCCATGATGAAGATGCCCGGAGGTCCGTCTGTTCCGTCTTCGCCGCCGCCGCCGAGAGTAGACACATAGATGCCTTCTGGGCCGCAATGGATGGTGTGAGGACGGGAATAGCCCGTTTTTTCAAAAATCTCTTCAGGCTCGATCACTTTATGGATTTTTGCCTTCAGCGGTTCTTTTACGTCGATCACAAAGATGCGCGAGGAGCGAATGCCTGGCACGATCAGGTAGCGGCGTTCCAAGAACGCATGGCCTGTGAGCGGGGACAAGGAAGACGAGCAAGCGTTCCAGCCGAAGTGGTGAAATTCGTCGCCTTTGCTGTCCACGATAACCTGATGCACGATCTGGCCGTAGGTGTCGGATTTTGGGTTAAGGTCCACCACGGCGATACCATCAGATTGGCTGCCATCTGGGCTGAGCATTACGGTAAAACCGTAGTTTTCAACAGGGGCCTCCATCGCCAATTTGGCGGATGCGTGGAATGTTGGATCTGGTCTTAGGTTCATAAACTATCCTCCCAATAGTTTGCCTGCACGCAGGCGTTATGTAGAGCCTGTTGGGGTGTTAGAGAGGGCGGCTCGTCCCTCGTAAAAGCCTGCCAAAAACGGGGCGGGCTGTGTGTCGCGACGGCATGATTTGAAAAAAAACGTTTTAAAATATGCCACTGACCCTTTCACCCTAAGCGAGAGCTTTGCGATTTGGGAAGTCTTTTTTGGCGGGATTCTGGCGAGGATCGGTTAAATGTCTGACAAATGGGGTTAATTGTCTGACATTTAAATTCTGATAACCGCAGGGTTAGGGCGTTTTGGGCGGGAAAAGCTCTAGTTGATTCGGATCGGTCTTGGGGGTGAGCACACGTTTCACTGCGAAATCGCGGCCTGTTTTTTCCTCGGCCAGCAAAACGATCTCGGCACTGGCGCGGGCGTCTTCTTCGCCGTCGTGGTGGCGAAACTCTAGGCTGAGGTAGTCTTTGAGAGAGGCAAGCCCAAAGCCGCCGCTGCCGCGCAGTTGCGGCCAAGCTTTGCGGGCGACTTTCACGCTGTCGCGCCAGCGCCAGTTGGGAATGTCCAGCTCGTGTTTCAGGCAGGCGCGGCGAATGGCATTTTGATCAAAGCTG
>CAYWIR010000270.1:0-4252 GCA_964458375.1 uncultured Neptunicoccus sp. | reverse complement strand
CAGCCTTCGAGCATTTATGGATATGGCAATGTGTACGTCAGCAGTGTGCCGCTCTAGGCATTAGCGTTTGGCGTTTTCCAGCTGTTGTGGCGTCAGCCCAAGTTTATCCGCATAGGTATCGCGCGCAATTATCAGGCGCGGGTCATTGGGTTGCAGCCCAAGGGTGCGGATGAATTCGGACCGTGACAGGTGATCACGCGTGTCTGGATCGATTTCCGTGCCCATGGCGCGGTCGATAATTTGCCCACCCCATGAAACGTGAAAGTTGTGATTGAAATCCTTAAAGTGATGGATGTTGTGGCGGCGCGTGACCGCTACCTCTGGCATGAATTTGCGGATGTTGAGGTGCGCGGTCATGTGATACCACTCATACCCCAAAAATGTGGCGACATGGCCTACAAAAACAAAGGCGACGGCCATGGGAAGTGCGGTGTTAAACCCCAAAAGTACGAAAATTCCCCAATAGATGCAGAATCCAGCAATGAGCACGGGCAACATGAACCAGATTGGCACAAAGAACAGTTTGGGGTTGGTTGGGAAATCGTGATGGCCGTAGTGACACAGGTACAGGAGGTTGAACAGCCGTTGGTTGCGCGGCGGTGGCAGGTGAAAGATGTAGCGATGGATGTTATATTCGGTCGTCATTTGCCCAACAACTCCAGCAAGGATCATCAGGATTAGGGCTGGGGTCCAGTGTGCGGCGGTATAGACAATAGCGGCCAAAAGAATGCCTGACATGATCCAGATCGATGCATGGCTGTACAAAAGCGCAAAGCGCGTGGCAATGGCGCGCGTGCTTGGGGACAGAGATGTTGTGTCTGTGTGCATGACTCTAGCGTAAAGCGGATTGTGTGGCTCTGAGAAGGGGTAACTTTACGGTAAGCAACGACGTAACGGCCTTTTGCAGATCGGTTGACCCTGCGCGCCCCTGTTGCCAGTGTTTGAGCCAGCAACAGGAGGTGGATCATGGAATTGGAACAAGCCATGCGTGAACGGCGCAGCATTCGGGGGTTTCTGGATAAGCCCGTGTCGCGTGAAACCTTAGAAGACGTCATTGCGCTGGCCAATCGCGCCCCATCCTCGATGAACACGCAGCCCTGGCATTTGCATGTCCTGACAGGCGATCCCCTAGAAGCTGTGCGTAAGGGCAATTCGGAACGTATGCTTGGCGGCGTTGCGCCCGTGCGCGAGATTTCAGCCCATTCGGCTTATGAAGGCCCGCACCGTGAACGACAAATTGAAATCGCAGTACAATTGTTCGAGGCCATGGGCATTGAGCGTCACGATAAAGAGATGCGCCAAGATTGGGTGATGCGCGGGTTCCGCCAGTTCGATGCGCCCGTGTCGATTGTGGTGTGTCTTGATAAGATCCTGTTGGAAGACACGATTGGGCATTTCGATCTGGGGGCGGTGACCTATGGGTTGACGTTGGCGGCGTGGTCTAAGGGGCTTGGCTGTGTGATCAACGGGCAGGGGATCATGCAATCCCCTGTGGTGCGCGAACATGCGGGCATTCCTGATGATCAGGTGATTATGACCTGCGTCGCGATGGGCTGGCCCGATGAGAGTTTTGAAGCAAACAGTGTTGTATCGCGCCGCCGCCCTGTTGAGAACGTGACGCGATTTGTAGGGTTTGAGTGATCGCTACTTTGGCGGTGTCCCAGCATAGTCCTTAAGGTTTGGCGGATCGTATTTTGCACTTGGTGTGCCTTTGCGTTCGAGCGCGGAGGGGTGGATTTTGGACCCTTCAGGGATGAAACGGTATTTGCCCCATGGGATGTAAAACCCAAGGAAAGATCGCTGAGGAATCCAGCGGGACCGCCATGCCTTGCGCGGTAGCCATTCGAGTAAGAACCAGCCCTTTTTCATCTGGCTGTGCAGCGGGGCGAGCGGGTCTGGTTTTGAGACATTAAGGTTCATTTTTGCCGTTGTTTTGTCCTCTTTGCCGAGCACATATCGGTCATAATTCACGGGGCGGAAGGTCAATTGATCGACACCAAGATCATCTAGCTCTTCGCGCATCCAATGCATGGTGATTTTTGCAAGCCCTGCTTCGGGTTCGTATACGCTGCCTGCAACATCGGTGTGCGTACCTGCAAACCAGACTTGTTTCACGTCCTGTTCGGGAAAATCACGTTTCAATTTTTCTCGACGCTTAAAGTTGAAACGGTTTTGGTAGTATTTATGCCCTTCCTCCCAAAATTGATGGCGAAAGAAGCGGCGGGTTTCGTCGATGGCGAGAACGTGGCGCACAGATTCAACGGACGGGTTTGAGTTCACGCTAGAATGCGTGCCGTACTGGATGAATGTGCCTTTGCCCCATTTGATGCGCAAAAGAGAGCTGACCGTATCCCAAAGCCCAAGGAAACGGATCGACGGATAGCGCATGGTAAATGCGTGCTCCAACATCCGAACCTTTGCATATGCGGTGCGATCATCTGCGCTGCTAATGGATCGCCATGCGCGAAAGACTGGGGCGACAAGATGAAATTCTTGTGGGTCCACGAGGCCGAAATCATTGATGAACCCCGCAAGAACACGGGCGGTATAGGCCCCACGGGAATAGCCGAAAAAGTACAGCCGATCACCGTCGATGTTTTTCTTCTTGTCGCCTTCACGGTAGTGTTTGCACAGAAACTCATAGGCCCGCAGAACATTGGTTTCGAGCCCTGCACCAAAGATCAGTCCTGCAATGAGTTTGGGTTTGGACCAGAACAATTTGGCGAAGGGATTGGTGTCGATCGTGCCAACGCCCGGATGGTAATAGACGAGCTGATCCTCGGTGCGTTTCAGCGTTTTATAAAGCCGAAGCACGTTTGATTCATTGGTCTCAATTTCATTGCCTGTTCCGTCAAGGCACACGACTATCTTGCGCGACATGGTTAAAATCCTTTTTAAAAATATGGGTGCAAGGCTAGCGGGAAAGCGGGTTTCACTCAACTGTTAATAGCGAAACGTTTTTGTTGAAACGTTTTCTGGCCCGTGTATCGTTTGCGCATTGAAGTAAGAATATAGGGGTAGTTTTTGATGGGTGTTTCTACAATTCATGTTAATCGAAGCGGTTCACCAGCGGCCAGTGTCAAAGTGATGCTGTCGTTTTCTGGCGGTGGAGTCACGGGGAGTGTGTACACAGATCGCGATGGTAAAGCGGTCATTTCTCATGATGGGTCAGGTACGGCGACCGTGTTTGTAAATGGGGCCAATCGCGGCACAATGCGTGCGCCTGGCACCTTGTCAGTAAGCATTTAGAGGCACCATGGGAGAACGAAACGCATGTGTGTATTGCGAACACGAAACTGGTAAACTTGCAAACGGAGATTCTGGGCCTTGGTGTAACCATTTCAACGAGCCGATCATGGGATATTCCCGTGGTGCACCTGATCTCTATGCGGGTAGCAGCATTTATAGCCATAGCGGACGCGCGCGAGATCATCAGAACATGTGTTCTGGGTTCAAATTGGACCCTCGTATGCAAGATCGTTGGGCCAAACAGTTTGCGACCTCTTCACCTTCGCCTTCAGCGCGGGCACAGTCATCTTTTTCGCCGAGTGTCGTGAGCAGCGGCGCAGGCGTAGTAGGCTTTGTGCTTAAATCTGTTGCGGCTTTAATTCTGACTGTTGTGATGTTTTTCGCTTTTGGTCTTTTGTTTGGTGGCGGTGAAGATGGTTTGTTTGGTGGGTTGGTTGTCACCTTTTTGATCGGTTTGGTGCTGTGTTTTACGTGGAAGAGTTTGGGGATCGCACGGTTTATCATTCCTGCGCTGCCACTGCTGTTATTCATGATGATGTGCGCCAATGCGTGATCTGAGTTCTTAGAGGCCCGCACATCCCCACCCATTGACACAAACCGCGACTCCCCCTATACGCGCGGCACACGGGACGATTGCCTGACGAGGGTGGTTGTTTCTAGCCAAAATTTGGCGGTCATGATCCGAGTTTTGCTCCGATCCTCTGGTTTTTAACCGCGGTCGTTCATCCACAGTAGTGCGAACGGCCGTGTTCGCGGTGTTTGATCGACAGATCATGCACCTATTCGAGTTTGAAATAGGTAAAACGGGGATATCCGAATGCCAACAATCCAACAGCTGATCCGCAAACCGCGCCAGCCGAAAGTTAAAAGATCCAAGTCGTTGCACTTGCAGTCTTGTCCGCAAAAACGTGGGGTTTGTACTCGCGTTTATACAACAACACCAAAGAAACCGAACTCCGCGATGCGGAAGGTTGCCAAAGTGCGCCTGACAAACGGTTTTGAG
>CAYWIR010000269.1:0-4259 GCA_964458375.1 uncultured Neptunicoccus sp. | reverse complement strand
CATAACGTGTCGCATATTCGAGCGCATTCACCCCCAAATCAGGCAAGGATGAATGTCCTTCAACTCCCGTAAACTCGACTGTGTATTCACAACAGCCTTTGTGCCCTTCGATGATCCGCATGGACGTCGGCTCGCCAATAATCGCCGCCGATGGCCGCAACCCTGCTTTCACCATTTCATCGACCAAAACCCGCGCACCAAGGCAGCCAGTCTCTTCATCATAGGTAAACGCAAAATGCACTGGCCGCGCCAAATCCGCCGCGCCAAATTCAGGGGCCAAGGCCAAACAGGCCGCGATGAACCCCTTCATATCGCAGGTTCCACGCCCAAACAGCAGCCCGTCTTCTTCGCGCAATACAAACGGATCGCTCGACCAATCTTGTCCCGCAACGGGCACCACATCCAGATGCCCAGACAGGATAAGCCCACCATCCACATCAGGCCCAATGGTCGCAAAGATATTTGCCTTACCGGGCGTATCGCTCGTCACCTGACACCGCGCACCGTGGTCTTCGAGATAGGCCACAATCCAGTCCACACAGGCCTGATTGCTGTCCGTTGAAATCGTTGGGAAGGCAATTAACCTGTCCAAAATCTCAATAGTTTTTGACAGTCTATCCATCAGGGCTTCACAAACAGTTTTCGATCCACATGGGCCAGCGGCTCCGCCGCACCACCATCGCGAATGCGCAAGGTTTCCGTAATTTCTAAACCCCAATCAGGCATCCACAGCGCGGGCATGAAATGAAAGGTCATGTTTTCCTCAAACACTGTGTCGTCTGACGGGCGAATGGAAAACGTCCGCTCCCCCCAATCAGGCGGATAGCTCATGCCGATCGGGTATCCGCACCGCCCTTCCCGTTCCACACCATGCTTTTCCAAAACGCCATAAAACGCCCGCGCCACATCACCAGCCGTGTTCCCAACCCGTGCTGCATCTATGCCTGCATCAATGCCTTCCAAAACAACCTCTTCGGCCTGTTGAATATCCTTTGGCGGTTCCCCTAGCCAAATCGTACGGCACAGCGGCACATGATACCGACGATGCACGCCCGCAATTTCAAAGAACGTCCCAGAATTGTTTGGCACTGGTTTGTCATTCCACGTCAAATGCGCCGCAGCAGCTTCGTCCCCAGTTGGCAACAAAGGCGTCAGCGCGGGGTAATCCCCGCCAAATTGAACACCGTCTTCTTCTGCCCCCCAAATGGCGGTGTGCCAAATTTCCGCCGCCACTTCGTTCTTCCGCTTACCAGGCTCAAAAACCTCGTAAATCCGCTCGTGCATCTTTTCCACGATCCGCGCGGCGCGGTTCATATAGACCAATTCCTGATCCGACTTCACCGCACGACACCAGTTGACCAGTGCCGTCACATCCGCGGGCTGTGCGCTGAGTTCGGCACATAAAACCGCATGGGCCTTGGCAGTGTAATAGTAATTCTCCATTTCCACACCAAGGCGCAGATCAGCCCAACCTCGATCCCGCAACAGCCCCGCCAAATGTTGCATTGCATGGCGTTCGGTCGACATGACGTAATCGTCCGAATAGCCAACGATATCATCAAACCCCATATAACAGGTCTTGGTCGCACCCACGGCATCCATGGCCCGCCCCCAAAACACGGGATCGCCAGTGGGCCCGATGATCACGCCTTGATGCACGTAAAACGACCACCCGTCATACCCCGTCAGCCAAGCCATGTTCGACGGATCGCACGTGAACAACACCTCTATCCCTGCTGCGTCCATTTTGGCGCGCACTTTGCCCAATCGGGCCGCATATTCTTCGCGGCTAAAATTCAGTTCTACATCTGGCATTTTGGGTTCCCTCTTTGGGTTCAAACGCTAGAGGGATTCGGGCCAATCACAAAACGGTTTTGCATCCCCCACCCCGCAAACCTTATCCGCCCCTTAACATTGACGCGTTGTGCAAGACGCGTGCTCCAAGACGCGTCAAGGTTAAGAAGTTGTTTACCTTTGCACGCTGCAGCGCCCCTGTGCTACGCCAGTACCCACGACACAGGGAGACCCCGATGAAATTTGTGCTGGCCATCGACCAAGGAACCACATCCACCCGCGCCATTCTGTTTGATGATGGAATGCATCCCGTTGCGGTGGATCAGATGGAATTTGCCCAACACTTCCCGAAATCTGGCTGGGTCGAACATGCCCCCGATGATCTGCTGGCCACAACGCTCACCACCTGCAAAAATGTGATTGCCAAACACGGGATCACAGGTGCGGACATTGCCGCCATTGGCATCACCAACCAGCGCGAAACCACATTGGTCTGGGACAAAACCACGGGCAAAGCCGTCCACAATGCTATTGTCTGGCAAGATCGGCGCACCGCCCCATTCTGCGCTGAACTCAAATCCGAAGGCTTCGAAACAGAAATCACCCATCGCACGGGTTTGCTCGCAGATCCGTATTTCTCAGGGACGAAACTGCGCCACATTTTGCAAGACATTGCCGACCCCCAAAACCTATTGTTTGGCACAGTCGACAGCTTCCTCATCTGGCACTTAACCGAAGGCCGCGTTCACGCCACCGACGCCACCAACGCCTCGCGCACCATGCTTTACAACATCCGCGAAGGCTGTTGGGACAAAACCATTTGCGACCGATTTGATATCCCGATGCACATGCTCCCAGACGTGCGCGATTGCGCCGCTGATTTTGGCAGCACACAGCTGCTGGGCGGCGACATCCCCATCCTTGGCGTGGCAGGCGACCAACAGGCGGCCACGATCGGCCAAGCCTGCTTTGACCCTGGCATGATGAAATCCACTTACGGCACTGGCTGCTTTGCCCTTTTGAACACAGGCGGCACGCTCGTCACGTCCGAAAACCGTCTACTCGGCACCATCGCCTATCAGCTAAACGGCAAACCCACCTACGCCCTCGAAGGTTCCATCTTTGTGGCTGGCGCGGTTGTGCAATGGCTGCGCGATGGGCTGCGGATTTTGGCAGATGCCCCTGTCAGCCAACCCATGGCAGAAGCCGCCGATCCAGAACAATCCTTGTACATGGTGCCCGCCTTCACAGGACTTGGCGCGCCCTATTGGGATGCAGAGTGTCGCGGCGCTATTTTTGGCCTGACCCGCAACTCTGGCCCCAATGAATTCGCCAAAGCCGCCTTGGAATCCGTGGGCTATCAAACCCGCGATCTGATCGAGGCCATGCAGGCAGACGGTGCCCCCAAAGACGGGCAAAACGTGCTGCGCGTGGATGGTGGCATGGCGGCCAGCGATTGGACCATGCAATTCCTCTCCGATATCCTTGGCGCAGCCGTGGATCGCCCTAAAGTTCTGGAAACCACAGCACTGGGCGCAGCATGGCTCGCAGGGATGCAGGCAGGGCTTTACCCGTCACAAGATGAATTTGCCAAAACTTGGTCTGGGGAAACCCGCTTCACACCGCGCATGGATACCACCACGCGCGATGCAAAATATGCAGGCTGGAAAGACGCGATCAATCGCGTTTTGACAACGCCGCAATAGCATCCGCCACATCAGCGGTTTCCATGGCCAGCCCCCCACGCTCCAAGCGCAGCTTATGGGCAAGGTTCAACACATCTCCATGGGTCTTGCCTTGGGGCGGATCAAACTTATAACTCGCCAATTCCACCAACAGCCCAAGCGGATCGCGGAAATAGAGGCTGTCCATAAACCCACGATCTTTGATGCCAGACGACCCAATGCCACGGGCTTTCAACCGCTCTTGCGCCAAACGAATGGTCGCTTGCGCCACCCAAAACGCCAGATGGTGCAACGAGCCAGGCTGCTGCGCCAACGTCTGGCTCGGCGGTGTGCGCCCTTCTTCCGTAAACACGGTTAATGTGCGCCCATCACCTGTGTCGAAATACAAATGATTGATCGACGGCTCATCCAAATTGGGCTGCTCAAAGATCAACGGCATGCCAAGCACGCCCTCCCAAAAATCCACACTGGTCTGACGGTCCGCGCCATTAAGCGTGATGTGGTGAATGCCTTGCACTTGAACAGGGGTCATATCTGGTCTCCTAAAGTGTTTCGTGAAACCCTATGACTGTCCCCTCACAATCAGCCAAAAGCGTAAAGCCTGCGGGGGTCTAGGTTTCCTCAAAACGGTTATTTGATCCAAACATAGGCCACACCCAGCACAAGGTCATCCAAACACAGCGAACTTCACTGTTCGTCTGCACAGAACGCGCGCCCAACCTTCTTTTTTTGCAAAAACACTCTGGGGGTCAGGGGGAAGTACCCCCCAGCCACCCGCGC
>CAYWIR010000268.1:0-4293 GCA_964458375.1 uncultured Neptunicoccus sp. | reverse complement strand
ACGGTTGGGTTGGTCAGGCGGGAGTAGATGAAGCCCACTTCTTGGAGGTTGAACAGAGCCGCCGCGTGATCGGCATCGCGGAACACATAGGATGTGGTCTGGTGGATCGGTGTTTGGCGGGCACCTGTTGCTGGGTCTGGGCGTGCGCCGGCGTGGATTTGCAGGGTGTCAAAGCCGTAGGATGGACGATCTGTCATAGGTTTCTCCGTTGTTTTACGTATTTATGCGAATTGGGGCGCGGTTCACAACCGCGAAGAAATGATGCCTGTGTTGAAGCCAGCTTTGCGCAGCTCTCCGAACAGGCGTTGGTATTCGATTTTTGGACAGCGGTTTTGAACAACTGTGAGGCCGTTTGCGCGGGCCTTGGCGGCAGCTTCGGCGTGTTCGACGCCGATTTGCATCCAAACCGTTTGTAGGTGTGGCATGAGATGTTCGAGCGCGGCGTCGAGAATGGCTGGCACTGCGTCGGGGCGGCGGAAAATATCAATCATGTCCACAGGCGTATCTGCAAGGTCTGACAGGTCGGCGCGAATAACCTCGCCAAACAGGGTTTTGCCTGCGTGGCCTGGATTGATTGGGATCACGCGGTAGCCGCGATAATGCAAATATCGGGCGACGAAATGGGATGGGCGCACCTGTTTGGGGGAAACGCCAATACACGCGATGGTTTTGGTCCGTTTCAGGATGCTGCGCAGATCGGCGTCTGAGTAAGTGTCGGTCATGGGGGGCTGTATAGGCGCGGGAGACAGTAGGGGGAACCGTGATCTTGGAAAAGATCGACCAAAAGCGACATTTGAGGCGGCTTTGAATGGCGTTTGCTTGATTGACAGGTTTTTGCAAGGGCGCAGGATGCGTGTGTTTTGGCCCGATGTACGAGGAGGTGTGGGTGATGTTTGAGGACGTTTTAAACGCGACTTTACAACAGGTTAAGGCGCTGCATGAAAGTCAAGAAGCCTTGAATGCGTTTTGTCCATTTCCTGATGATGTTGCGCCGCAGGCGGTTGCGCCATTTCACGTGCCGCCTGCTGACTTGATGCAAGCGGACACAGGGTTAGGGGCGTCAGAGTATCCAGAATTGCGCGATGCTTTGGTCGATGTTTCACCTGCAATGCAGTGGAGAGAAACCTATAAAGAGACCGACATAGGGGCGGACTTTATGGATCGGTTTGGGTGTTATGAGATTATCGGGAGGGATGCGCCCTTTTCCAGTGAAAAAATGCGCAGTTTTTTGGTCTATCAACCACCGCATTTGCATTATCCGTGGCATCACCACCCTGCGGAGGAGATTTATGTCGTGATCGCGGGGCAGGCGGAGTTTCATACCAAAAACAAGGGATCAAAGACGTTGGTTTCAGGGCAATCGTCGTTTCATCCAAGCAATGTGCCCCATGCCCTGAGCAGCCATGAGCATCCTGTCATGGCGTATGTGGTGTGGCGTGCGGATTTTGATGTGGCCCCTGTGTGGAGCACGTAAAAAGGGCCTGTCGAAACTGCGACAAGCCCTTCTGTTTATTGGATTTAGTGGGCGTAAAGCGCGGTTGGGACCACGTCAAGTTCTGCACCATCCTGTGACCATTCTAGGATGAGACAGCTGCCGCCTTTGCGTTGCCAATAAAGAGCTTCGACCTCGTAGTAGCCTGCTTCGCGAATGTTGACTTCGACCGCGCCGATGGGGTCACAGGCGCGTTTTGCGTCTACTTTGGCGATTTCTTGGCCGCCGATGGTCAATTCCAAACCGTCGTTGGAATAGGTTTCGAGCGTGTAGATGCCTGGGGTTTCAAACCGCAGGTAGCCTTTGATCCGTGCGGCCACTTTGGTTTCTTTGGTCGATGTTAAGGCCATTGGTTCATCATCAGAGGACAGATAATCAAAGCCGATCAGGGGCGTGCCTGTTTCGGAGTTCACACCAAGGGCGACATAGGCATCACGCAGGGATTTCACGTCTTTTGGATAGGCGTAGTCCACGGACAGGCCAGCAGTCACATTTTCAGGCTGCGGGTTCGCGAGTTTCAGTTTTAGTGGCTTTGCGTCGATTGCGCCTGCGCCAAAAGCCAGAACGGCAGCGGCCACGGCACATGTGTGTTTGAACATTTTGGTGTCTCCCCGATGTTTAAGGGGAGTGTAATGGCCAAGTCCCATTGCACAAGCGCGTTTTGGCTTGCTTTGGTGGTAATTTGATTAAAAAGGCGCCCGACGCGAAAGCATCAGGCGCAAGGTGTGGAACGAGGGACAGTAGTCTAAGGCAAGATGTTCCTAATCGCCTTGCCTCATGCAGTATACGTAGGGTTTGAAACGCCCAAGTTAAGGGCGTGTAATATTATTGTGATCATTTGAATGGAAAAGGGCCTGCGGAGATGATCCGCAGGCCCTTTGTGTTTGAAGGGAAAGAATTTGGGTACGACCTAGAAGTCGTCCAAGGCGCGGGGCCAGTTGGCATCGGCCTTTTTAATTTCGCCTGGGATGTCTTTGCGCCATTTTTTCTGAATGCCGAGAGAGAAGTTGAGGTAGAGTTTACCATCCACGATTTCCCACGCCTCTGGCACTGTGGGGGCAACTGCGCCACGGGCCATGGCATAGGCGCAATAGCCGCCGTATTGTGGGGCGTAGGCTTCTGGATCGGCTTCGAATTTGGCTTTGTTTTCTGCGCTGGAAAACAGCCATGTGGAGCCGTTGTATTTGAGTGAGTGGGCTTTGGAGCCTGCAACGGGTTTGCTTTCGGTGAAGTAAGCCACGGCATCAGAGCCGTCGATCGCGATTTTGCCTTCTGTGTAGACAGGTTTGGCTTTGGCGAAAGCGGTGGCGGGAACGATGAGTGCGGCTGCGCCTGCAAAGAGGGCGGTGCGTCGTGTTAATGTCATTTCGGACTCTCCTGAAAATTGCGTTGAGAGGACGCTATCAGGGGGCGGGGCACTGCGATAGTGGGCCTCTCGCGCTTGTGAGTTTGGGTTACCGAAGGCGAGATGCTTCGTAGAGGCCAACGGCGGCGGCGTTTGACACATTGAGCGAGCCAAAGTCCCCTGCAAAGCGAATTTTGGCAACGATATCACAGGTTTCACGGGTCAGTTGGCGCAAACCCGGACCTTCCGCGCCAAGGGCAAGGGCGATGGGTTGTGTTGCAGACTTTGCCAGTTCATCCGCGAGATTTGTTTCACCCAAGCCGTCCAAGCCGATGATAAAGTAACCCATTTCCTTGAGCGCCTTCATGGATGTGGCGAGATTCTGGATGCGCAAATAGGGCTGCCGTTCCAGCGCGCCCGAGGCGGTTTTTGCCAGCGCGCCTGTTTCAGGGGCGGAATTGCGATGTGGTGCGATCACGGCGCGTGCGCCAAACACTTCGGCAGAGCGCAGGATCGCGCCAACGTTGTGGGGATCGGTTACACGGTCCAGCAGTAGGACAACGGGGGCTTCGCCGCGTGGGGCGCAGCGCTCGGATAGGCTGCCCCAGTTGAGCGGCTTTACTTCGAGAGCGGCCCCTTGGTGGACGGATTGAGGATCGATGGGGGCTTTGAATTTTCGCGGGTCTTGGATTTCTGGCGTCATGCCAGAGGCTTTGACCGCGTCTTCCAGTTTGGCCGAGGCATTGGGTGTAAGGATCAGGCGCAGCTTATCGCGGTTTGGGTTTTGAAGAGCATCACGGACGGCGTGATGGCCGAACAGCCAAACGGTTTGCGGTTCTGCCCCGCGTTTTTCCCGTTCTTTTTCAACAACCCATGTGGGTTTCTTGCCTTTTTTCGCCATTTTGCCTGACCTTTTTGAAGCGTTCCATTCGTGTCGCAGATGCAAAGCGGTGCTGCAAGGGGCAGGGAATGCAAATGGGTGTAGATTTTGTGTTGACGGGGGCGGGTGGGGCGGCTATTCCGCCTCCAATGTTGGGCGACGGGCTGCAAGGTGCGGCAGCGGACTGTAACTCCGCCGAGGTGACTCATGCCTGGTTCGATTCCAGGGTCGCCCACCATTTTTCCATAGATATCAGCGCAATCATTGCCAATTGGCAAACGGGACCCCTATGGGACTCAATATTATTTTCAGACTTTAGGTTGGCACTTGCCGATTGAACGTTGGTTTGCAGCCAAGGCGACCAACCAGAATGATGATATCCATGAGACTATTCGTTTAATGAGCTAACAGTCGGGGCGCAAAGCAGGCCTTCGCTATAGGGCAAAGCTCACAGTGATCGCCGTTTAATGCGGCCACCGATATTTGGTAAAGGCGTAGGCGCGCGGTCACTCAGTATCAAGGAAACGAACGGGCTTGGCCCAATGGAGCAGGACGACACAGCCATCGTCGCTCCAG
>CAYWIR010000267.1:0-4297 GCA_964458375.1 uncultured Neptunicoccus sp. | reverse complement strand
AACCGTGCATGGCCATATTGGCCTCATAGGTGCCGTGCATCCCCAACATGCCCAACCATTGATCGCTTTTCGCAGGGTAGGCGCCCAATCCCATCAGGGTAGAGGTCACAGGAAACTTCGTCGCATCCGCCAATTCACGCAGCAACGTAGACGCGGCAGGGCCAGAATTGATGACACCGCCACCGGAATAGATAATCGGCTTTTTCGCCTTCTCGATCAGGTCCACCAGCTCGGTGATTTTGTCCATATCGCCCTTCACGCGCGGCGCGTAATGGCCCTTGTCCGCTTTTGCGGGGCCAACATAATCGCCGTTTGCAAACTGAACGTCCTTTGGGATGTCGATCAACACAGGGCCAGGGCGGCCAGATGTGGCCACATGGAAGGCTTGGTGCATGGTCTGCGCCAAATCATTCGTGTCACGCACCAACCAGTTGTGCTTCGTACAAGGGCGCGTGATGCCAACAGTATCCGCTTCTTGAAAGGCATCATTGCCAATCATGAATGTCGGCACTTGCCCTGTCAAAACAACCATCGGAATGCTGTCCATCAAGGCGTCCGTCATACCCGTGACCGCGTTTGTGGCCCCGGGGCCAGATGTCACCAGAACAACACCCGGTTTGCCTGTTGATCGTGCATAACCTTCGGCAGCGTGGGTCGCGCCTTGTTCGTGGCGCACCAAAACGTGCCTAATATCGTTTTGCTGAAAGATCTCGTCATAGATCGGTAGAACCGCACCGCCTGGATATCCAAAGACGACGTCGACGCCTTGGTCCTTCAAGGCTTTAACAACGATTTGTGCTCCAGTTATTTGACGTGTCATTTTATTGGCTCCAGCTTCACATCAGTATTTTCATTGAATTGGGATCAGGCATAAAAAAACCCCCGAGGCGGGGGCTGCGCATGGGTCAGGAAACGAGTGTTATCGTTTCCGCGCCATGCGCTTGGTCACTACGACTAGAATTTCTGCGTTTTCCGTATTCATGGGCGTAAACTATTAAGGGGTCGGGAAGGGGTCAAGTCCTTTTACCAAGAAAATGTCGCTGGATCGTCCGATTTTGTAATATTATTTCACCATTTCAGGATTTGATTCGGATTTGGTACGTCGAGTTTACCAATTTAAGGCGATTTTTTGCACCAATCACCGTCTAAATGGCCATATTCTGCATACAATTGTGTACCGCAGATTCGAGCCAAAGGTGTTTCAGACAAGGTTTGTGCCTAAAAAATGGATTTTTGTTTCCAATTTTAAAAGAAATCCAAAATTTTGTTACGTCAGGGGCAGTTAAGCCATAAAACTTGTTGCTTTTCTTGGGGCACTGCTTGCATGTTAATTTAGCGTTCGGTGGGCCTTTCGGGCTCTGCGCCCAAACCACCGTTTTCGCACTTAACATGGAGGAGAATACACACATGGAACGTCGTAAGTTTCTAAAAAGTGCTGCACTTGGTGCAGGCGCTGTAGCTTTGGCAGCACCAGCTGTTGCTGATGGCCACGCAAAAGAAATGACAATCGTATCAACTTGGCCACGGGACTTCCCAGGTCTGGGTACATCTGCACAACGTTTGGCCGCTCGCATTGAACAGCTGTCTAACGGTGCATTGAAAGTAAACTACTTTGCAGCAGGCGAGCGCGTTGGCGCGTTTGACTCATTTGACGAAGTGGCATCTGGCAACTCCAACGCATACATCGCGGCGGATTACTACTGGGGCGGCAAGCACGCTGGCTTCAACTACTTCACATCCGTTCCATTCGGCATGTCCACTCCAGAGTGGAACGCTTGGATCAAATTCGGTGGCGGTCAGGCTCTTTGGGACGAACTGTCTGGCGAATTCGGCATCAAAGCCTTCGCATGTGGTTCAACTGGTACGCAAGCTGGTGGTTGGTTCAACAAAGAGATCGAATCCGCAGACGACCTGAAAGGTCTGAAAATGCGTATTCCTGGTCTTGGTGGTCAGGTTCTGTCCAAATTGGGCGCGTCCACTGTGTCGCTTCCAGGTGGTCAGATCTATGAAAACCTTGTGTCTGGCGCGATTGACGCGACAGAGTGGGTTGGTCCTTACAATGACTACTTCATGAAGTTCTACGAAGCTGCGAAATTCTACTACACAGCTGGTATGCACGAGCCAGGTGGTGGTCTTGCATTCGGCATGAACAAGTCATGGTTCGAAGGCCTTTCCGATTGGGAAAAAGCCGTTATCGAAGCCGCTTGTATGGAAGAGCACGCAGCTTCCCACGAAGAAAACATCGCGAACAACGGCGAATACCTGTCCAAGCTCGTAAACGAGCAGGGCGTTCAAGTACGTTCGTTCAACGACGATGTTTGGGACAGCTTTGGTGAAGCTGCAGAAGAAGTCTTTGAAGAAACCCGTGCGCATTCCGCACTGGCGACAAAGATCGACGATGCGTTCCAAGCGAAACTGCGCGAAATGGGTACAATGATGGCGAACTTCGAAGTTGGCTACATTAACCAGCGTAACCGTGTGCTTGGCCTGACCGAGTAACACAGTCTACTTTCGAAAATTGTACGGGGTCTTCGGGCCCCGTACGTCTAAAAGCCCAAAACAGTCGCTGCGCTGCTTTGGTACCGTCATATTGACGGACTTTTCGGTTTTTTCGGGTCTTTGGCCCAATGGGGAATATAATGGCTTCCGACGCTTCATCTGCCATGGTGCAGAAATACGGTTCACCTGCACCCATAGCTCGTCTGATAGGTTGGACGATGTTGGCGGTTCTTGCAGGTTTCTTAATCAACAACGTATTGGATGTCGGTTTTGGGTTTGAACGCGCGATGACGCTGTTCACCCAAGGCAACACCGCCGCCCTAATCCCCGCACTTGTCTATGTCGGGCTGATCGCCCTTGGCTTTGGCTATGTCTTTAGCAACCGTGATGTGGCCCTGCGTTGGGATGCCCATCTGATGCACCGTTTTAACGTCTACATCATCCGCGCCTGTTTCTGGTCGGTGTTCTTTGTTGGCGTGGCCGACACGGCAATCGCATTCATGCGCGTCGAAGACCTATGGGGCAGCTTTATTTCTGCCGAACAGGTCAGTTCCTTTAAAAACGCCCGTTACGTTGGCAGCACAATCCACATCCCGCTAATTATCGCGGGCTTTGTAATCGCGCTCTTTACCCGCACACTCGGCTTTACTTGGTTGGCTCTTTTGATCGTGGCCGCAGAACTGGCCATCGTGATCACACGCTTTGTGTTTTCCTATGAACAGGCGTTCATGGGCGATCTCGTGCGCTACTGGTACGCCGCGCTGTTCTTATTCGCCTCCGCCTACACGCTGTTCGAAGAAGGCCATGTACGCGTTGATGTGCTTTATGCAGGCTTCAAGGATAAAACCCGTGGCTTGGTAAATGCATTTGGCTCGCTGTTTCTGGGCGCAACAACCTGTTGGGTGATCCTCGCCCTTGGCGTCAACGGCAAACAATCCATGATCAACTCGCCCATCATGAACTTTGAAGTCACCCAATCAGGCGGCAACGGCCTGTTCGTGAAATATCAAATGGCGGCCTTCTTGGCGATTTTCGCAATCACCATGCTGATCCAATTCACCAGCTACTTCCTCGAAGCTGTTGCAAACTACCGTAACGAGCCCGGCCAGCGCACAGTTGCGCCACCAGCACACTAAGGACCAAGACACATGGAACTCTTTTTTCTCGCCGTTCTGGTCCTCACCATGGCCTTCGCCCTTGGCTCAGGCTACCCCGTTGCTTTCGCTTTGCCGGGGGCTGCGATCATTACCTTCGCTCTGGCCGCTGGGGCAGGGTTCCTGTTTGGCGGGGGCACGGATGCCTATTTCCACACAGGCGGACCGCAACAATGGCTCTCGGCTGGCACGATTAACCTTCGGGGCGTCTATTGGGAGGTCGAGAGGGATACGCTCATTGCCATTCCGCTCTTTATTTTCATGGGCATTATGCTCCAACGCTCCAAAATTGCCGAAGACCTTCTGCTCACCATGGCATCGTTGTTTGGTCCCATTCCAGGTGGCCTTGGCATCTCGGTTGTTTTTGTTGGCGCGCTTTTGGCGGCGACCACAGGAATCCTGGGCGCGACCGTTGTGGCCATGGGCCTTATCTCTCTGCCAGCCATGTTGCGCAACGGCTACTCGCCGTCACTTGCATCAGGCACCATTGCGGCATCTGGGACACTCGGTCAGATTATTCCACCGTCCATCGTTCTGATTATCCTTGCGGACCAATTGGCCTCCGCCACCGACCAAGCCTCCTCTGCCCGTAAACTCTTGCACAAAGAAAGCACGGGCGAATTGTCCATGCCATCCGTCTTTGA
>CAYWIR010000266.1:0-4298 GCA_964458375.1 uncultured Neptunicoccus sp. | reverse complement strand
CTGCCAATATCGAAGGCAAGTCCGTTTTTGTTGAAGCAGACATGACGGCCATTGCTACTGGAAGACCTCGGATCGCAGATTAATCGCCCTTCGGCTTCTTGGCCTCTGCTGCCGCTTCGGTCTCTAACACTTGTGTTAAATTCGACAGAAAACTGGTGTACAGGTCTTCGTTCACCGCCTTGGCGCGGTCGACATAGTCTTTGTTCTGCAAATTCGGCACCGCAGGGTCCCACACCTCGGCCAATTCGGCCAAAGCGTGGCGATCCGCTTCAAAGAAGTGTTCGCGGGCGCGCTCGGCGTCAAATTCCGTCCAGCCCATGCCTTGCAACATGTATTTGCCCGCCCGAAGGGAGCTGTCAAAACTTTCACGGACAATTTCATTCGCCCCCGCGTGGTACAGCTCATATACATGGTTGCGGTCATAGGCCCGCGCGATGATGAAAATGTCAGGGCGTTGTTTGCGGGCATAATTGACCAAGGTGTTTGCCGCAGCGCGGTCATCGACTGCAACTACTAACATTTTCGCCTGCCCAAGGCCCGCTGCTTGCATCAAATCTGGGCGCGTTGGGTCACCGAAATATCCCTTTACGCCAAAGCGCCGCATCGCATCAATCTGGTCAATTTTGTGATCAATCACCACGGTTTTGATGCCCACAGCCAGCGCCAAACGATTTACGATCTGACCAAAGCGCCCGATCCCGACGATAATCAAGGACCCTTGTTCATCAATCTCATCCGCCTCGCGGTGCTCATCCGGTTCATCCATGCGGTGTGTCAGTCGGTCGTAAAGGATAAACAACAGCGGCGTCAGCAGCATCGACAATGCAACAATGAGCGACAGTTGTTGGGACAGCGTGTAGGGGATCACATTGGTCTGCACGGTGGTCGACAACATGACAAAGCCAAATTCGCCTGCTTGCGCGAGGGAGAGCACGAACAGCCACTGATCGCGTCCTTTGAGTTTGAACAACAGGCCAAGCCCCGCCAGAACCGCCCCTTTGATTGCCATGACCGTGATGGTCATCCCCAGAATGCCAACCAGATTTGACGTTAGAATTGTGAAATTAATTCCCGCCCCAACAGTTATGAAAAACAAGCCTAGCAACAGCCCTTTGAACGGCTCAATATCGCTCTCTAGCTCGTGTCGAAATTCGGAGTTTGCCAAAACAACACCCGCCAAAAACGCACCTAGCGCGGGAGAAAGGCCAACCACTGTCATCAATAGCGCAATGCCAACCACCAGCAAAAGGGCGACAGCCGTAAACATTTCAGGCAAGCGCGAACGGGCAATAAAGGCGAACACAGGCCGCGTACAATAAACACCGATTACGATCACTGCCGCCACGGCCGCGATGGTCACGAGGGTCACGCCCCATCCTGGCAACCCTTCGACCAAAGACATGGAGTGATGGTCGCCTTTATGGCTTGCGAAGTTTTTAAAATCCCCAAGCGCCAAAAGCGGTACCAAAGCCAACATAGGGATCACCGCGATATCCTGTGTCAGTAGCACCGAAAAAGCAGACCGTCCCCCTTGGCTTTGCATCAGGTTCTTTTCATTCAGCGTTTGAACCACAATCGCAGTGGACGACAGTGCGAAGGTCAACCCGATAGCCAAGGCAATATACCAAACCTGACCAAAGGCCATAAAGGCCGCAGTGATCGCGATTGTTGTTACGGAAACTTGCAGCCCACCAAGCCCGATCAGGCGATGCCGCATATCCCAAAGCGCACGTGGTTCCAGCTCTAGCCCTACAATAAACAGCATCATCACCACGCCAAATTCGGCAAAATGTTGCAGGTCTTTGGTCTCGTTTCCTACCAGTCCTGTTACAGGCCCAATCACGACACCTGCGATCAAATAGCCAAGGACAGACCCAAGCCCGATCCGTTTAGCGATAGGCACCGCGATAACCGCTGCGGCCAGATAAATTGTTGCTTGTAGGAAAAAACTGTCCATCGGACCTCTGAAAGGTAAGCGTTTGGATTAGATTGCGACAAAGGTTCGATAAACGGAACCCCCTAAGGGATATTTTGGGTCTGAACTCCCGCTCTGGCTGCTTTATTTTGTTACAAACTTTGTTTAAATAAGATGAAACAAGATTTCACGAAAGCAGAACACATGTCGCAATCGCCCTCTATGCCCAACATGCACCAAGCCGAAGCCATCCCTGCCTCTGCCCGCGCAGAGCTGGAACATTTGCTAACAACAGGCGACTTATTTCGCTACACAGCGGACGAAAATGCACCTGTGACACTTCTGGAGCAAGAATTTGCCGCAGCCATGGGCAGCAAATATGCTCTCGCAGTCTCAAGTTGTTCTGCCGCATTGTTCCTGAGCCTAAAAGCACTTGGCTTGCCACGGGATTCCCGTGTCTTGATCCCAGGCTTTACTTTTGCCGCTGTGCCGTCGGCTGTAATCCATGCCGATTGCATCCCCGTATTATGTGAAGTTGGAGAAAATTACCGCATCGATATTGCTGATTTTGAACGCCGTCTGACCAATGATATCAAAGCGGTTATCATCAGCCACATGCGAGGCCATACGTCCGATATGGATGCAATCCTTGCGCTGTGTGACGCCCGCAATATCCCCGTAATAGAGGACGCGGCCCATTCGCTTGGCACCACATGGCATGGGCGAAGGATTGGCACGCTTGGTTGTGTTGGCTGTTTCTCATTCCAAAGCTACAAACTTCTGAATGCGGGTGAAGGTGGCATCCTGATTACTGATGATGCCGATCTTGTGGCCCGTGCCGTCATTATGTCAGGCGCCTATGAACATAACTGGAAAAAACACACTGGCCTGACCCGTGCATTTGAAAAATGGCAAAACAAACTGCCGCTTTATAATCTTCGTTTGTCGAATGTTTCCGCCGCCATCATCCGCTCCCAAATCCCAGAAATTCCGCGCCGAGTGATCGATGGTCGCCGCAATCACGATGCGTTGGCCGCTGCACTAAATGAAACACCTTGGATGGATGTGCCTGATCCGTTGGCGGGTGAAGTTCGCGCCCCTGACAGCATTCAATTCAACCTAATCGGTGCCACGGATGAAGACTGCCATGCCTTCATCGCAAATGCCGCCGATCTAGGGGTTAAGGTGCAGCTTTTTGGGTTGTCCCCTGATAACGCGCGCGCTTTCTGGAACTGGGAATTCTTGCCAGAACAGGTGGAGTTGCCTCGGACCCGTGCGATGTTAATGCGTGCTTGTGACGTGCGTTTGCCTGCAAACTTGCCGCTTAGCGATGTAGACAAAGTCGCCAAGGCACTGATCGCCGCTGCCGCGCCGATCTTTGGGGACACTCGCCAATACGGCACGTAACAGACACCGAGCATTCAGAAACGGTACGCTGAGCGACGCCCCTTGCTCTTTGTGAAAGGCCAAGTCACAAGTCAGATATGTCCCGCTCTGCCCTTCTTCTTGTTCTCCTGCTATGGTGCGCTGGCCTTGGCGCGGCGGCGCAGTTTTCCAAGCTGTCATTGATCTACCCTCAATTAGAGGCGCACTACGCAGGTGGTGGCGCTTCTCCGCTGCTTGGATTCCTCGTGTCGATCATCAGCGTGCTTGGCATCATCTTTGGCCTCACCGCGGGATTGATCGTCGCGCGTGTCGGGTTTCGTACAATGCTGCTTGGCGGCCTAATCCTTGGCGCGGTTATCTCTGCGCTAGAGGCGACGATCCCGCCACTGCCAACAATGCTCACGCTTCGATTGGTTGAGGGAGCGTCCCATCTAATCATTGTGGTTGCTGCGCCAACCTTGATCGCACAGATCACTGCCGCACGTTTCCTGCCTATAGCAATGACACTTTGGTCTACCTTCTTTGGCGTGGCATATGCCTTGACCGCATGGTTTGGGGAACCGCTGGTGGCAAGCTATGGCGTACCAAGCGTTTTTATCGCTCACGGAATTTGGATGGCCGCCTTCGCCGCTTTGCTGTTTGTGGCTCTGCCCAAAGGTGTGGCGCAAAAACAGGCTCCTGTTACGAACCTCCTGCACCAACACATTGCCGTTTACACCAATCCAGCCACTGCGGCTCCTGCTTTTGCGTGGCTGTGCTATACCCTGACCTTCGTGTCCTTGCTGACCGTTCTGCCCCCACTGATTGATGCAGAGTACCGCACGCTCACGGTGGGTTTGATGCCACTCGCAGGCATTGCCACATCGATGACGCTTGGCGTGGCCCTTCAACGTTGGCTGACATCTGTTCCTGTTGTGGTTCTGGGTTTCGCTCTTTCAATGCTCATCATGCTCGGGTTCATCTTTGCCCCGGCTGCGCCTATTTTGTGCATCGCGTT
>CAYWIR010000265.1:0-4305 GCA_964458375.1 uncultured Neptunicoccus sp. | reverse complement strand
GGGGAAACCTTCATCCCCAACAACAGACCGCCCGTTCCAGGCTTTGCGCCCTGCCCCACAACAATCTCCAACCCATCGGCTCGGCGCAGATGTTCCAGATCAATACCATACCGCGCAGGCGACATTTGATAGACCAGCCGCTGTGATGCCTCGCGCTCTTCTTCGAGCATCCCACCTTCGCCTGTGCAGGTCATAGTTCCAACTTTGGACGCCCCATAGCCAAGCGAGGCTTTCGCCGACGCCGACAAGGCCCCAAAAGACATAGACGCGATGTAAATTGGAATCTTCAACTCCAGCGGATTTTCAACAATCCCGCGCCCACCGCCCAGAATGGTCGTGGTGTCACACTTCTCGCGATATCCCTCCAAAGGCAGCCGCGTCATGGTTGCGGGCACAAAGGTCAGGTCATCAAAGGTTGGCATCCGCTTGTTAAACGAATTGTAGCCCCGCACCTGATACCGCCCCAACTGGGCCAGCGCATGAACTTCGGAAATCGCCTCAGGCGTCCAACGGGCAGATCCGCCCTCATCATAAGACGCAGGAACACCTGCAGGACGACCCTCTACCGCGCCTTCATCTTTGAATCGAATTTCATCCTCGGGCGGCAGCTCGAACGGATAATCATATGGTTTGCTTAGATCATGAGCCATGCGCTTGCGTCCCTGCTTTCAAAATACCAAAGGCGCTGGCCAGACACCAGTTTGCGCCACTCCCGCGATGTGTCCACCAGACCCAATGGGTCCAAAATGGCGTCCACCTCTGCAACTTCTTCGGCGGTTGGCTCAACAGCATGAGCATCAACACCCAAACTGTCGATCTCACCCGCCACCCAAATCTCACCTTCCCACAGCGCATCGGCACAGCTTTCGCCCGCCCCGCCCAACGCGATGATTTTCCCCGCATGGGACATAAAGCCAGACTGATAGCCAATCTTGCCCTCAACAACGATATTGCCACCCTTCATGGCGACACCAACACGGGGACCCGCATCGCCCTTCACATGGATCGTGCCGCCCATCATGGCCGCACCGCAGGACATGCCTGCATAACCACCAACGGTGATGTGCCCCTTGGACATTCCCTCGCCGCAGGCCCAACCCGCATTGCGTTCAATATCAATGGTCGCACCAACGTTCAGCCCGCCACAGTAATACCCAGTGGACCCTTCAAAGCTGATCTGACACCCATCAGGCAACCCGACCCCTAAGTTGTGTCGTGACAAAGTGTTAATCACACGGATAACCTTACCCGCCGCCGCAGCCTCTTGAATTTCCTCGTTTATTTCCTTGATGT
This sequence comes from uncultured Neptunicoccus sp., assembly GCA_964458375.1. GTDB lineage: Bacteria > Pseudomonadota > Alphaproteobacteria > Rhodobacterales > Rhodobacteraceae > Amylibacter. The sequence continues at coordinate 3,012 of CAYWIR010000265.1, read as the reverse complement.
GGCGCTTGCCCACATCGACGATATGTTCGCTCATGCTGCAATACTCCGATTGCCAACGCCCCACAGGCCCATCAAAGACGGCCCATCGTGGTTGATCACATCACACTCACCGGGGAACACACGGCGCACGGCCTGCTCTTCGGTCGCCATCGCCAAATCGCCATCTTGGTCAATCACCACCAAAGGCTTCATCGCAAAACGGTCTTTGGCAAAGCCAATCCCATCAGGGTTCGCAATCATGTACGTGAAAACACCATCAATGCTTGTGATCGACTTTTTCAACGCCTGCGGCATAGTCAGCCCCGCTTTCATCTGGTCACTCACCCAAACCGCGATCAACTCACTGTCGTTCTCCGTCAGGAACCGATACCCCTGACGTTCCAGCTTATCTCGCCACGTAAAATAGTCGGTGATCTGCCCATTGTGCACAATCGCCACGTCACTGAACGGACGCGCCCAGAACGGGTGGCTCGCATTTGGCAAAACGCTTGATTCCGTCGCCAAACGTGCATGACCAAGGCCATGCGTGCCTTGCATCTCGCGAACCCCGTGCTTGTCGGCAACTGCAGCGGACCCGCCCATGTCTTTGATAATCTCCAACGACCGCCCGCAGGACTGAATTTCAATCCGATCCGTCAGCGTATCCGCATCCGCAACCCATGCCGCCAAATCCGCTGGGTCTTTGATCTCCATGCGAAAACAATAATGCTTGTTCTTGTCTTGAACGATGGTCGGATCTGACAGGAAATCACTGCCATGATCCCGAAGCACATTGGTAAAGTCCGCCAAATCAGCGTCCATTTGCGCCTTATCAAACCCCATACCCCGCAACACATATCCAGTGTCACGCGGCACGCCATACACCGCAAACCCTGTGCTATCCGCACCGCGATGTTCCTGCGCATCCATCAGATCGACCAAGTCGCGCCCAACGGCACCTACACCTTGCATAATACGTCCAGCAATTCCGCACATGGCTGAGTCCTCCTATGTTTGTGTATACTGTATACAGTGTACACAAGCTGGCAAGTCCAAAAACGGTAAAGGTGACGCAGCAACTGCCCCTTGCTACTGTATTTATGGATTCTGTATACTGAAAACAGAAATACAAAGGACCGAGCATGAGCTTCAAAAGCATTCAACCCGCCCGTCGCCGTTTGGCCGACGAAGTTTACGACGAATTGATCGAAGCTATCATTCGCCGCGACATTGGTCCCGATGACAGCCTAGTACAAGAAAAACTCGCCGCTGAAATGCAAATCAGCCGCACACCCGTACGCGAAGCTCTGATGCGCCTCGAAAAAGAAGGCGTCTTAGAGGTTTCCAACCGTGGGAGCTTTCGCCTCTATCAAATGGGCGATGAAGAGGTCAAAGAACTCTACCAATCCCGCGCCGCCATTGAAGGACAAAGCGCCCGTATCCTCGCGGTGAACCACTCCGCCGAAGACATCGACGCCCTGCGCCGCGTGGTAGAAGAAGAAGAAAACATCACCGACAAAACCGTGCGCGGCTATTTTGAGGCAAATCGCAACATCCACAAGGCCTTTGTTGCCCGCGCCAACAACCGCTTCCTGATGGACATGTTCAACATGATCTGGGGAAAGGCGCTGGTTTTCCCCCTGTTCGCAACCATTGAAAACGTAGAACTGGAAAAATCGCTGGGCGACCACATGCATCTCGTGGACGTCATTGCAAGCGGGGACAAAACCGAAGCCCTCGAAGTGTTCACAAATCACATCCAAGACGGCTTCAACCTACAAATCGAAGGTTTGCACGCCCATTAAACAGACGTCGCCAGCGCACCAATGGTCCGTGCAACCCACAGGAAGTTTGCTATGAACATCCAAGACGACCTTACCGCAGTAGACGAAGTACTGGCCCGCGCAGCAGCGGCCCAAAAAGATTACGAGGCAGGTGCAGATCAAACCCGCTACGATCGCGCTGCCCAAGCTGCCGCATGGGCAATCATGGAACCAACCCGCAACAAAACACTGGCGGAACTGGCCGTGAAAACCACAGGCCTCGGAAACGTGCCTGACAAAATAATCAAAAACCACCGCAAAACCCTTGGCCTGATGCGCGACATCTCAACGGCCAAAACCTGCGGCGTGGTATCCGATGATCCTGCCACAGGCATCACCGAAATCGCCCGCCCTCTCGGTGTGATCGGCGCGGTTGTGCCCTCCACAAACCCCGCCGCGACCCCAGCCAACAACATCATCAATGCGCTCAAAGGCGGCAACTCAATTGTTGTGGCCCCATCGCCCAAAGGCGTTGCCTCCTGCGAATTACTTCTCGAATACATCCACGCGGAATTTGACAAACTGGGCCTCCCCCGCGACCTCGTCCAGATGATCCCCGCACCTGGATCAAAGGCAAAAACCCAACGCATGATGGAAGGCGTCAATCGCGTCATTTGCACTGGCAGCCAAAACAACGTCGAACGCGCCCAAACCTGCGGCACACCCGCCGTTGCGGTGGGCGCAGGCAACGTCACTGTCATCGTCGATGAAACCGCCGATCTTGCCGCCGCAGCCGAAAAAATCACGGCCTCCAAAACCTTTGACAACGCAACATCTTGTTCCTCCGAAAACGCCGTCATCGTGGTCGACGCCGTTTATGATACGTTTGTCGCTGAATTGGCCAAAGCAGGCGGCGCACTTGTACAAGATGAGGCGCGCATCATCGCCAAACTCTGGCCCGACGGGCACCTCAACCGCGAAGTCATTGCACAAGATGCGGACAAAATGCTGACCGCTCTCGGCTTTGATGACGATGTTCCAGCCGACACAAAATTCCTCGCCGTGGAAACCACCGGCATTGGTCCCGATCATCCACTGTCAGGCGAAAAACTCAGCCGTGTCCTCGCGCTCTACCGCGCCTGCGACTTTGACGCCGCCACAGACACCGCCTCTGAAATCCTGTCCCACATGGGCGCTGGCCACTCGATCGGTCTGCATTCCACGGATGACAGCCGCGCCATTGCCCTTGGCCAGTCCATCCCAACCTGTC
>CAYWIR010000264.1:0-4317 GCA_964458375.1 uncultured Neptunicoccus sp. | reverse complement strand
CACCAGTTGGCAGTGAAATCAAATGATGGGTGAATTCGATGCAAATTAAGAACCTTACGAAAGTTCTAGGCTTGGGTGCCGTTGTTGCCTGTGGTGTGTGCCTTGTGCCGCTTGCAATTCCGTTGATTGCGGGTGCGGGTGGCATTGGGCTGATCTCGGGTGGGTATTTGGTGGCGGGCGTTTTGGTGTTGGGGTTGGCTGGGGTGCTGTGGCTTCGGCGTCATCGCAAACGTTGTGAGTGTTGTTAGAGGGTTTTTGCGAGGAAATCGGCGACAGCTTGATGGGCGCTCTGGGCGTCATCGGCAAGGCCGAGGTAGTTGAAGAAGCCGTGGATCATGCCTGTGTAGTCGATATGATTTACGCTAACACCCGCCGCGCGGAGTTGGTCGCCATAGGCCACACCTTCGTCGTGGAGCACGTCGCATTCGGCGGTGATGATAAGGGTGGGTGGTAGACCTGCGAGTGTGTCTGCGTTGCGGGGGCAGGCGCGCCAGTCGTCACGCATTTCAGGATCAGGAAGGTAGTGGTCCATGAACCAAGTGACGGTTGTTGCCTCTAACCCGCCATAGCCAGTTGCGTAGCGGTCAAAAGATGGGGTGCCGCCGCGATAATCAATCACGGGATAGATGAGGATTTGGGCGGCGATGGGGATTTCCGCATCCCGCGCCATGAGTGCGGTGACTGTGGCAAGGTTGCCGCCCGCGCTGTCGCCGCATAGGGCGATCTTTGTGGGGTCAATGTTGAGTGCACCTGCGTTTTCCACGGCCCATTTGGTTGCGGTGAAGCAATCGTTTGGTGCGGCGGGAAACACATGTTCTGGGGCCATGCGATAATCGACCGAAACAACCGTTGCTTGGCAGGTCAGTGCAAGGGTTCGTGCTACGGTGTCATAGCTGTTCAGGCTGCCGATGACGTGGCCGCCACCGTGGAAGTATATGATGGCGGGGGCTGCGGTCTTGTCCGTGGGACGATAGATACGAACGGGGATTTCGTTAAAGTCTGGGCCTGTTGTCGTGTTGATGACTTCGGCAACTTTGGGGGAGGGATAGCTTTCGCGGCGGTTGTCCGCGAAACCTTCGAACATGGTGCGGGCATCGTTGACGGGCAGGGATTCGATGGCAGGCAAGTTCAATGCGGCCATAGTATCGAGCAGTTTCTGGATTTGGGGATGGACGTCTTGTGGCATCGGCTTTCCTTTGTTTGGCTCAGGATGCCTGATCCGCTGCACAGTGCCAACGAAAAAGGCCGCCCCAACGGAGCGGCCTTTGAAAACTGAGTGTAACGAACGCTTAGGCGTTGATTACGTCTTTCAGAGCTTTGGCGATTGTCACTTTTGCAACGCGGTCGGCGTCTTTGTGCATCTGCTCGCCTGTGGCTGGGTTGCGTACCATGCGTGCTGGACGCGCGCGGCATGCGAATTTACCAAGGCCTGGCAGAGTTACTGCGCCGCCAGCGGCCACTTCTTTGGTGATGATGTCAGTCAGAGCGGCCAAGTTGGCGTCTGCTGTTTTCTTGTCAACACCAGTTGCTTCAGCAAGTGCTGCAACCAGTTGTGTTTTGGTCATTGGTTTCTGAGTCATGTGACTGCTCCTTGTTGTATTCTTTGACTTGCTCATTCTGAGCCCCTTGGTGGGTGTCCTTGCGCATTTAACAAGATATTGTGGCACAACACAACGAATTTGAACGCCAAAACCGCCTAAAAAACCATATTTTTAAGGGTTTTTAGGGGTTGAACCTGTGAAATTAAGCGCGCAGTCGCCCATTTTCGGGACATAGGATTGCGTTTCAACGTAAAGTGCTGAGATGCGTTTTCATGCAAATTACACGTGTGTAGGTTAGAGGAACGCGGTTTCATCAAAGCTGCGCAATTTCCGAGAATGCAGCCTTTCAAGGGGCATTTCGCGCAGGGCTTCCATGGCTTTGATCCCGATTTGCAGGTGGCTGGCCACTTGGGTGCGGTAAAATTCAGACGCCATGCCGGGTAATTTTAGTTCACCATGTAGGGGTTTGTCTGACACACAGAGCAGCGTTCCGTAAGGCACACGAAAGCGGAACCCGTTGGCGGCGATTGTTGCGCTTTCCATGTCCAACGCGATGGCGCGGGATTGGGACAAGCGAGCCACGGGGCCAGAATGTTCGCGCAGTTCCCAGTTGCGGTTGTCCACAGAAGCCACGGTGCCTGTGCGCATGACCTTTTTCAAAGCGTAGCCTTTGAGTTCGGTCACGTCTGCCACCGCGTTTTCAAGGGCGATTTGAATCTCGGCAAGGGCAGGTACAGGAACCCAAACAGGAAGATCTGCGTCGAGCACTGAATCTTCGCGCACGTAGGCATGGGCAAGGACGTAATCCCCTAAGGATTGCGAATTGCGCAGACCTGCGCAGTGGCCGAGCATCAGCCAAGCGTGGGGGCGCAAAACGGCGATGTGGTCTGTGGCGGTTTTCGCATTTGACGGGCCAACCCCGATGTTCACCAGTGTAATGCCGCCGCCATCGGCGCGGGTCAGGTGGTAGGTGGGCATTTGTGGTTGTTTGGTGGCCTGAGTGATAGTGGGATTTTCACGTGTGGCGATGCAATTGCCAGAGGCCACAAAGGATGTGTATCCGCTGTTCGGGTCCTTAAGCGCGGCCAGTGCAAAATCCACAAATTCATCCATGTAGAAGCCGTAGTTTGTGAACAAGATGTGGTTCTGAAAATGGGAGGGGTCCGTGGCGGTGTAATGCGCAAGGCGCGCAAGGGAATAATCGACGCGTTGTGCGGTAAACGGGGCAAGCGGGCGGATGCCGTTTTCATCGGGTTCTGCATCCCCGTTTGAGATATCGTCGTTGGTGGTTTTGAGATCAGGCACGTCGAAGATATCGCGCAACGGGCGGGCATCGGCGCGGCTTTCGCCTTCGGCCAAACGCAGTTCATCGGTGAGTGCGAAATGCAGTGGGATCGGCACATCTGACATAGAAACCGTCACGGGGACTTGGTGGTTTTCAATGAGCAGTTCGATTTGCTGCATCAGATAGTTGCGAAAAAGATGAGGACGGGTGAGCGTGGTTGTATAGGTGCCTGGTTCGCCCACATGGCCAAAGGCAAGGCGCGTGTCCACTTGGGTATAGGTGAAGGTGGTGATGGACAGCTGCGGATAGCAGCCGCGGTAGTGGCCTTCGGGGGCTTTGCCTGCGTGGTAGTTGGAAAAGTGGTGGCAAAGAAATTCGGTGGATTGGTTATATAAGGCTTCGATCGCATCAACGGCATCGGTGGCGTTGTCAAAGCTTTGGGGGGTTGCCGCTGGGGGCTGGATTAGATTTGTAAAAATAGGGTCGATATCATGCATTTTTGTTTTCTTTTCTTTTTTGATTGGCGCGGTCGTGCGCTTGCTTAAGGGTCCACAAACAGTGGGGTTGTTTCGAATTTCGTGACATCCACGAGGCCGAGGTCGGAAATCCGCAATTCTGGGATCACGACGAGGGCGAGAAGGGAATGTTGCATATAGGCGTTGTTGAGCGTGCAGCCACATGTGGCCATAGCGGCAACCATTTTATCGGCGGCGGCGGCCACATCTGGGGCGGGTTGGTCGGACATGAGGCCAGCAATGGGGAGTTCTACCATTGCGATTTCTTGTCCGTCTTTGAACACGCAAATCCCGCCGCCTACTTCGCCTAGGCGGTTTGCGGCGAGGGCCATGTTTTCGCGACTGGTGCCAACGACGATCATGTGGTGGCTGTCGTGGGCGACGGTGGAGGCCATGGCCATATCGCCTGTGTAATTGAAGCCAGACACAAACCCGTTGGTGACGTCGCCTGTGGCACGGTGGCGTTCGACAAGGGCGATTTGGCAGACGTCTTGGTTTGGGTCGCCGTTGACGATGCCGTCTGTAACGGTGAGTTCGGCGGTCAGTGCTTTGGTCGGGGCCTGATTTTCGACAACGCCGATGACGCGGGCGGTGGCGGTATTGGCGCCTGAAGGGGCGGCGATTTCAAAGTCGTCGCCAGCGAGAGACTTGCCGAGTTTGACGGTGCCGCGTGTGTTCGCTGGCCAGTTGTATGCGGTGGGGTCAACGGTGTTGGTGCCGTTTTGAGCGATGGTTTTGCCCCGTGCGATGACGTGTTCGATGGGAAGGGTTTTGAGGTCTGAAGACAGGATCACATCGGCGCGACGGCCCGGCGTGATGGAGCCAAGTTCCCGTTCCAAGCCAAAGTGCGTGGCAGTGTTGATCGTTGCCATTTGTAGGGCGATGAGCGGGTCGCAGCCACATTCAATCGCATGGCGCACAACGCGGTTCATATGGCCATCGTTGACGAGCGTGCCAGAGTGGCTGTCGTCTGTGC
>CAYWIR010000263.1:0-4350 GCA_964458375.1 uncultured Neptunicoccus sp. | reverse complement strand
GGAAGAGCCCGCCAATAAGACGACCAATGCTGAAAGGTTTGTGTGGTCCGTTGGATGGCATTCTCATGGCTTAAAAACTTAGGGCGCCCAAGTTGGACGCCCAGTTCGTTTTGTTGTTGTCGGCGATTAACCGTAAACAGACTCTTTACCGAAATGCTTGGTCAGCATGTAATACACAACCGCGCGGTACTTGTTCCGCTCTGATTTGCCGTATGTTTCGATTGCCTTGGCGATGGCGCCGTCCAGATCATCGCTGGCTGAAAGGCCAAGCTTCTTGATGAGGAAATTGTTTTTCACAGTCTCAAGCTCTGACTCTTGAGTACCCGCAACGGTGGATGCGTCTGCGTTGTAGATGGATGGGCCACAGCCAATTGTTACTTTGGTCAGCAGGTCCATGTCTGGCGTCATACCGCATTTGTTTTTCAGATCATCCGCATATTGGGCGATCAAATCGTCGCGTTTTCCCATTGTGTGCTCCTTCAAGCGTTGTGTGTGTCCAGAAGGAGCAAATGCTGCCTCCCCCGAGCAAAATGTAGGTGATGTGACCTCACAAAAAAAGGGGGCCTGCCTATTTGTTTCAGAATTGGCAGGTTTAGTCTTGTTTCATTGGGTTTTTTAGTTGGGTTTACGTGGCGACAAGCCCACAAGTGGGCGCATAAAAGGGGCTTTATCGCACAGCCAAACAACGATCCCAGTGCCCAAAAAAGTGAAACTTGTCAGGAGCACAAATTCAACAAACCAAGGCCAAGGTACATTGCGCAGATAGAACAGACCGACCATTAGGATTGGGAAGTGAAAGATATAGAACGGATAAACGGCACGGTTGAGATGGGGCAGTGCAGGCGTGTTGTGGTTTAGATGACGATGGCCAAAGGCAAAGATGCTGGCACACCACAACGCGGTGTTCAGCGCATAGAAAAGCGAAAAACCGATGGCGGTCGGATCAAAAAGCGGATGCCCATTAAAGGCCCACCCCCCGTTGATGACTTGGTTCATGCGGGTTGCATCGCTGGATAAAACGGCGAGCGCGAGACCAAGACATGTGAGCGTTGCAACAGAGGCGATGAGAATAATCCAGCGTCTGTCAGATAGACGGTGCCACACTTGGGTCGGCAGCGTCATGATCCAAAATCCAATCAAGTAATAAGCCCAATAAACCAGAAACGTTGACCCCAAACGATAGAGCGTGAAGTCGTAGGGTTTGATCAAAAAGATCGCGACTAATATGGCTGCGATTGCTAAAACAGGCACCGTTTGACGGGCAAGCGTACTGCCCGTGCGGAGCCAGAGCATCAGCGGAATTGAGAGGATTGAATAGAGAAACAGGTTCACAAGGAACCATAGATGGCCCTGCGCCCTGATCGTGAGGTTCTGCAAGCGGTGCCAGAAGTAGGCAGGGAAGCTCCAGTCCTGCCCGTGCGCGGTCACTTGATAATAGCTGGTGATGGCGTTCCAAAAAATCGCACCGATGATCAGCGGGATCAAAAGACGCAATGTGCGGTTTTGTACAAAGGCCAAAACGCCTTTGTTGCGCATTAGGAAATATGTGCCGACCCCTGATATGAGGAACAATGCTGGCAAGCGCCAAGCGTGAAAGGCAAAAATCGTGAATTCGGCGAGATCGCCAGCCACGTCTTGATTGCGATAGCCATAGACATCTTGGCCGTAACTGACGAATCCGATCAGCGCGTGGTAAGGCACAAGAATGCCAAATAAGATGACACGGAGCCAATCGAGATCATATCTGCGGGTTTGAACCATCGTTTTGACTCCCTAAGGCAGCTTTACGCCTTCGGTAAAGCCATGCTTGGTTCTGCGATCATAGTCTTTGTCGGCCTTATTGTACTTTGCGAAAATGGGATCGGTGTTACGACACTTGGCCTGTTCCACCTCTTGCGCAGCGCGGATGCCATTTTTGCCATGGTTTCGTTCATGGGCCAGTAAGGCCACATACATTTCGTCAAACTCTTTACGCACATGGGCGGGTGTTTTGGATGGGTTCCTTAGCTTAGGCATTGTGATGGTCACAGTTACGGAAACGCGGCAGTCTGCCGTCCATTCGACAAACCATTGTGCATAACCCCAAAATCCCTTGGGGCCATACCTGCGCATCTGTGACTTCAGCTTGTTCAGGCTTTTACCGCTGATTTTATAATGTTTGACGGTTTCTTTTATCGTTGGTTTCGCCTGAACAGGCGTCGAGACAATCGCACATAGAAGAAGAATTAGAACGATGCGCATTAAAAAAGCCCCGCAAACAAATGCGAGGCTTAGTTTAATTGGATCGGTGTTCAGATCAATAGCGGTAATGCTCTGGCTTGAACGGACCTTCTTTTTCTACACCGATGTAATCGGCTTGGTCTTTGGACAATTCTGTCAGCTTTACGCCGATCTTTTCGAGGTGCAGGCGGGCTACTTTCTCGTCCAGATGCTTGGGCAGGATGTAGACTTCGTTGTTGTACTCATCGCCTTTTGTCCACAGTTCGATCTGCGCCAACACTTGGTTGGTGAAAGAAGCTGACATCACGAATGATGGGTGGCCTGTGGCGTTGCCCAGATTTAGCAAACGACCCTGCGACAGAAGGATCATGCGGTTGCCTGATGGCATTTCGTACATGTCCACTTGGTCTTTGATGTTGGTCATTTTCAGGTTGGACAGGTTTGCCACCTGAATTTCGTTGTCAAAGTGACCGATGTTGCCAACGATCGCCATGTCTTTCATCTCGCGCATGTGTTCGATGCGGATGATGTCTTTGTTGCCTGTTGTGGTGATGAAGATGTCCGCGTCTTTTACGGTGTCCTCAAGAGTTGTCACTTCAAAGCCGTCCATTGCCGCTTGCAGCGCGCAGATTGGATCGATTTCCGTAACTTTCACACGTGCACCAGCCCCTTGCAGGGATGCAGCGGAGCCTTTGCCCACATCGCCGTAACCACAGACAACCGCTGTTTTACCAGCCAGCATTGTGTCCGTTGCGCGGCGAATACCGTCCACGAGAGATTCTTTACAGCCATATTTGTTGTCGAATTTCGACTTGGTCACAGAATCGTTCACGTTGATCGCAGGGAATGGCAGTTCGCCGTTTTTGTGCAATTCGTACAAACGGTGCACACCTGTTGTTGTTTCTTCAGAAACGCCAACGATCTGGCCTTTCATCTTGGTGAACCAACCAGGAGATGCCGCCATGCGTTTTTTGATTTGCGCTTGGATTGCGACTTCTTCATCGGACTGTGCAACGCCGAATTCTTCGCCGCCTTCGATCCGGGCACCCAAGAGGATGTACAATGTGGCATCGCCACCATCATCGAGGATCAGGTTTGGACCATCTTCGAACAGGAAGGATTTATCCAAGTAATCCCAATGCTCTTCCAGTGTTTGGCCTTTCACAGCGAAAACAGGAACGCCAGCAGCAGCGATAGCAGCAGCGGCGTGGTCTTGGGTTGAGAAGATGTTACAAGACGCCCAGCGCACGTCAGCGCCAAGAGCTGTCAGTGTTTCGATCAGAACGGCGGTCTGGATCGTCATGTGCAAGGAGCCGACAATGCGCGCGCCTTTCAACGGTTTGCTTGCGCCGAATTCTTCGCGCAGGGACATCAGGCCCGGCATTTCGGTTTCTGCGATATCCAGCTCTTTACGGCCAAAATCGGCCAAGGAGATGTCTTTGACGAAATAGTCGTTGCTCATCTTATAGTCTTTCTTTTGTGGGTGAGGCCGAATTGCCCCGAAAACTTGGGCTGGCTCTAGCAAAGAACGGGTTTGATGACAACAATAACGACCCAACTGCGGCATCAGTTGTTTTGATAAGCTGCATCGGTAGGCGTGATATCGCTTCTATTTCCGCGTGCTTTTGCGTTAGTTTGGCAAGGGGTAAAAAGAGGAAATGAAGATGCCACAACCACGGGCTTGGCAGCGGATGTTATCGGGGCGACGTTTGGATTTGCTTGATCCCAGCCCGTTGGACATTGAAATTGAAGATATCGCCCATGGATTGGCCTTTGTTGCACGCTGGAATGGGCAGACCCATGGGGATTATCCCTATTCTGTGGCCGAACATTCGGTCTTTGTTTTGGAACTCTATCGCCGCCTGTACCCGAAAGCCGAGCGCAAGTGGCAGTTGGCCGCGTTGCTGCATGATGCGCCCGAGTATGTCATTGGGGATATGATTTCTCCGGTTAAGGCTGCGGTCGGCCCTGGTTACGAAGAGATGGACAAACGACTGACAGCGGCGATCCATTTGCGATTTGGGCTGCCTGCTACGATTCCCCCAAACATAAAGAAGGGAATCAAACGGGCCGACAAAATTTCAGCTTGGCTGGAGGCCGTGGAGATTGCGGGGTTTTCGACGCAAGAAG
>CAYWIR010000262.1:0-4376 GCA_964458375.1 uncultured Neptunicoccus sp. | reverse complement strand
AAGGCCTTGTTTAAGGCGCTATTGCCAGTTCACATCGCCCAAGAATATGTACCCTGCGCCATAGATTGTTCTTATCAGCTTTGGGTTTTTGGGATCGTCGCGCAGTTTTGTGCGCAGGCGTGACACGCGCACGTCCATGGCGCGGTCAAAACTGTCGCCTGCTTCGCCGCCAAAATTTTCCTGCATAAATGTGCGGGTAATCAGGCGGTTTGGGGCGTTCAAAAACAGACGCAGAACTTCGCCTTCCGCTTGGGACAGCGGGACGGGGGAGTCATCATTTGGGGTTAACAGGTATTGATCAAAGTCTGCGGTCCAGCCTGCAAATTTGGCGACTTGGGATTTCTGACCCGGTGTTGGTTTGCCGCGGCGCAGCAGGGCACGGGCGCGGGCCACGACCTCGGCTGGGTCAAAGGGTTTGATGATGTAGTCGTCGGCACCAAGCTCCAGTCCAGTAACTTTGTCCTGAACTTGATTGCGTCCTGAAATGATGATGATTGCGGCCCCCTGATTGGCAGCAAGGCGGTGGACGAGTGCGAGTCCATCTTTGTCTGGCAAGCCTAGGTCCACAAGGCACAGATCAGGTGTTGTGGTTTTTAACGAGGCTTCGAATTCTGTGGCGCGGGAAAAGCAGACAGTGCGAAACCCTGCGGCTTCTAGGGCATCGGCAAGCATCAGGCGAATTTGTGGTTCGTCATCCAGAATGGTGATTAACGGTTTGGATGTCATGCCTGAACCTCGTGAAATTTTTCGGCCAGTTGTGGCGCGTGAAAGGGTTTGCGCAGGAGGGGAAATTGGGCGCTGGCCTGTTGATGAATTGGGTCATCCGTGGGCAGGCCTGTCATCATTATCACGGGCATGTTGTGCCCAGAGCGGAGCAGATCGCGGGCCATATCAAATCCGTTCATGCCTTCCCCGAGCATGATGTCGGTCAGCACATGACTGATCCCCGGAATTTGGATAAGCGATAGGGCTTCTTCGGCGTTTTCAGCTTCGATCACGGCATGGCCCAAATCGCGTAGCATTGCGCGGGTGTGCAGGCGCAAGTCTTCGCGGTCTTCGACGAGAAGCACCATGCCTGGGGTTGTGGGCTTTGTGCCAAACCGTAAAGGCAATTGGATTGTGACAACAGCGCCTGTGTCATCGCCGTTTTTGATCCGAACGCGGCCGCCTGACATTTGCGCAAAGTCATAAACCATCGTGAGGCCGAGGCCAGAGCCTTCGGCAGCCTTGGTTGTGAAGAACGGATCAAGTGCGCTTTCCAAGGCTTGGGGGGTGAAACCCGGCCCTGTGTCCGTGACAATAAATTCAATCCAAGTGTTGCCGCGCAGACGGGCGGAAAGATGTATTTTACCTGTGCCGCCAATGGCGTCCCGCGCATTTAGGATCAGGTTCAATAGCCCATCCTGCATAAAGCCATGATCCAGCATGACAGCATTGGAAATGAAGCCGTGATCGGTGGTGAGCGTGGTGCCTTCAGGCAGCGCAGCGGTGGCAAGATTGGTGACATCGGCGAAGAGGTCGCGGATTGAAACGGCAGAAATGGACAGGTCACGACGGCCCGACACATCGGACAGTTTATCGAGCAATTCACCCCCACGCAGCGCCGCTGCTTTGGTTGTGGCGATGGCGTCTTTGGCTGCTTCTGGCAGGGCGTCGAGCCGTTCAAGTTTGCCCTGAAGGCCGAGGATCACGGTTAGCAAGTTTGCGAAATCATGGGCGAGACCGCTGGTCAGTTGGGCGGCGAGTTCGCGTTTGCGGGTTTGGGTTAGGGCGGCGCGCGCCTGTGCCTCGGCGGTGATGTCCATCGAAAGGACGTAGGCACCGTGAATGTCCCCGTTAGTATCCACATCAGGTGTAAGAGCCACGCGGACACGGCGCGTGGCGTCTTGGAGATCAACTTCGGAGACAGACGGTTCCCCTGCGAAGGCCTGTTCGAACTTTGATTTCAGTTGGCTGTAGGCTTCATCGCCTAGAGCTTCGTGTGCGGTTAGCCCAATAATGGGCTTTGGCGATGCGCCAATGACTTCGGCGAGTTTGCGGTTTGAATAGGTATAGCGTTGGTCACGATCCACGTGGGCAATGTGTGCTGGCGTCATTTCGGAGGTCATCCGTGCGTGGGCCTCTGCTTCTGTTAGGTCGCGTTTTGTTTCCTCTAGAGTGGCGATGGTGGCGGCAAGGGATCGGTTGGTTTCAGCGAGTTCTTCTGAACGGGTGAAAAGATCGGCTTCTAGTTTTGCGCCTTCAGATCGCAACATCGCTTCTTGTTGTTTGATTTGCGTAATGTCGGTGTACACGGTGACCCAGCCGCCCGTGCGCAAGGGGCTTCCTTCTACGGATATCCAACGCCCGTTGTTGCGTTGTCGTTCCATGTAATGGGGTTCAAAGGCGCGGGCCTGTTCGGTGCGGCTGCGCACAAAGTCTTCGAGGTCACCTACTTCGCCATATTCCCCGCGTGAAGCAAGATATCGGATGGTATCGGTGAAGTCAGAGCCGATTTCAACGATGTGGTCTGGCAGATCGAACATTTCCTGATAGCGCCGATTGGCCACGGACAGGCGCAAATCGGCGTCAAAAATAGTGAGCGCCTGGCCAATAAGATTGAGACCCGACCGCATCATTTGGGTGGTTGTTTGATCTGACATAGGGGTTTGGGTAGCAGAGGGATGTGGCGGATTACTAGGGTGTTTTTAGCGGATGGCCTACTTCCGTTGCATTGGGTCGCACTACTTCGCCTGTGCTTCGATACAATCAGCGGGTGCGTAACATTCGGTTACATTTCCGAAAAACTTCAGAAGTGTTTTGACGCCAGAGTTTTCTACATCAATGATGTTGTGCGGGGAATCATGGGCCCTGCATGACGCTGGATGGTCGCAATAGTCGGTCGCTGGCAACTGGGAGGACATAACTCGTGACATCTGGACAATCCCCAATCGGGGACCTCGATACTATTCCACGTTTGTTGGCACGCAATGTTGCGAAGTTTGGCGACAAGCCTGCATATCGTGAAAAAGAATTTGGCATCTGGCAAAGCTGGACATGGGCGCAAGTGGGCGACGAAGTGAACGCTTTGGCGCTGGGCCTGTTGGATTTGGGCCTGAATGAAGGCGATCATGTTGCGATTATCGGTAAGAACCGCCCGTATTTCTATTGGGCGATGATGGCGGTTGAATCCTGCGGCGGTGTTCCTGTGCCGTTGTATCAGGACGCTGTGGCGGAAGAGATGGCCTATGTGCTCGACCATTGTTCTGCGCGATTTGTGTTTGCCGAAGATCAGGAGCAAGTGGACAAATGTCTGGATGTGAAGGATCAGCTGCCGACGATGGAGCAGATCGTTTATCTGGATGCGCGTGGTTTGCGCAAATACGACCATACGCATTTGCATAATTATCGCGAGTTGCAGGAAATAGGGCGCAAAAGCAGCCATAAGGCAGAGTTAGACGCGCGTCTTGCGAAACAAGATTTCGATACAACCTGTGTGATGCTGTATACGTCTGGCACGACGGGGCGCCCCAAAGGTGTGGTGTTGTCAAACCAGAACATCATTATGTCAGGTAAGGCGGCATCGGAGTTTGATAACCTAACTGCGGACGATAGCGTTTTGGCCTATCTGCCAATGGCTTGGGTTGGGGATTTCATTTTCACCATTGGCACAGGCATGTGGAGCGGGTTCTGCGTATGCTGCCCTGAAAGCCAAGAAACCATGCAGCATGATTTGCGGGAAATCGGGCCAAGCTACTTTTTCGCGCCACCGCGCTATTTCGAGGGTGTGCTGACGTCCGTGATGATCCGTATGGAAGATGCATCCCCGCGCAAGCAGCGGATGTTTAAGAAATACATGGATTTTGCCAAAGAGGTTGGGCCGAAAATTCTGGACGGAAAGCCTGTAAGCTTTGGTCAGAAGTTGAAATATGCCATGGGCAATTTCCTTGTGTACGGTCCGCTGAAAAACACGCTGGGTTTGAGCCGCGTGCGGGTTGGGTATACCGCTGGCGAAGCGATTGGGCCTGAGATTTTCGATTTTTATCGCTCGCTTGGGATTAACCTCAAGCAGCTTTATGGCCAAACCGAAGCATCGGTGTTTGTGACCGTGCAGCCAGACGGAGAAGTACGGGCGGACACGGTTGGCGTGCCAGCGCCAGGTGTGGAACTGCGGATCGCGGAGAATGGCGAAGTGTTCTACAAATCCCCAGGGGCGTTCGTGGAATATTACAAGAACCCAGAAAGCACGGCTGACACGAAAGATGCCGAGGGCTGGGTCGCTACGGGGGACGCGGGCTTTATTGAAGAAGGCACAGGGCATCTGCGGATCATCGACCGTGCGAAGGATGTGGGGCAAATGGCTGATGGTCGTATGTTCGCACCGAAGTACGTTGAGA
>CAYWIR010000261.1:0-4386 GCA_964458375.1 uncultured Neptunicoccus sp. | reverse complement strand
ATCAACCCATCGCGGTGGGTCGGACCGTGGCGGACCATCCAAATGCGGGTCATAGAGCACCTGCTGGCAGAGCGCCCTTTAGAACGTGGGGCAATCCTGCGGTGACCATGACCACCAAATCCGCCTGTGCCGCGACCTGTGCGTTCAGGCGGCCTTGTGCTCTTTGGAAGCGGCGACCCAATGACGTTTCTGGGATGACGCTGTGACCCACTTCGTTTGAAACGGCGATAACGGGCGTTGTTTGGGTTTCTATCGCTGAAAAAAGTGCCTGTGCCGCCTTGTCGCAGTCAGCATCAGATAACATGAGATTTGTAAGCCAAAGTGTGAGGCAATCAATGAGGATAATGTTGTCTTTTGGTTGGTTCATAACCGCGTTTGGCAGGTCGATTGGAACCTCGGTTGTGACCCAGTTTGGGCCGCGATCTATTTGATGTTGTTTAATTTTATCGCGCATTTCGTCGTCAAATGCTTGCGCCGTTGCGAGATAGCTGCGGGGCAGTCCTGATTGGATCACAAAGTTTTCTGCAAAACGCGATTTTCCAGAGGCTGCGCCGCCAAGAACCAAAGTTAGTTTGGGCAATTGCACGATTCATACACTCCAATGTGAACCAAATTAGTCAGTCATACGTAGTATATTACGATGAGAGCTTAAAGAAGCCTCTGAACATTTAGATTGGGAGTTGACCTATGCCACTTGACGACATTCCTTCTCATGATTTTCGCCGTACTGCGATGTCTGCTGAATTGCTGGACGCGGAAACAGAAACGGCGCTTGCAAAAGCATGGCGCGACGATCGCGACGAAAAGGCGCTGCATCGCCTGATTACGGCGTATATGCGTTTGGCCATTTCGATGGCGTCGAAGTTTAAGCGTTATGGCGCGAACACAAATGACCTGATCCAAGAAGCGGGCGTTGGCCTGATGAAAGCGGCGGAAAAGTTTGATCCTGATCGCGGTGTGCGGTTTTCAACCTATGCGCAGTGGTGGATTAAAGCGGCCATCCAAGATTATGTGATGCGGAATTGGTCCATGGTGCGGACGGGGTCCACAAGCAGCCAAAAGGCACTGTTTTTTAACCTGAAGCGCGTGCAAGCGACGTTGGAGCGGGAAGCGACTGCGCAGGGTGAAGAGTTGGATGGACACCAGTTGTCCGAGATGATCGCGCAGGAAATTGGCGTGCCATTGCGGGATGTGGAAATGATGCAAGGACGCCTGTCTGGGTCTGATTTTTCTTTGAACGCACAACAATCTGCCGAGGACGAAGGCCGCGAATGGCAAGACGCCCTCGCAGATGATAGCCCACAAGCGGCAGAGGTTGTGGAACGCAATCACGATCTGGGCCAATTGCGCAGCTGGTTGACCGAAGCCATGGAAGGGCTGAGCGAGCGTGAACGCTATATTCTGTCCCAACGTTTGTTGATCGAAGACACCCGCACGTTGGGCTCGATTGGTGAAGAGCTTGGTTTGTCCAAAGAGCGTATTCGTCAGGTTGAGGCGGCGGCGCTGGGCAAATTGAAAAAGCTGTTGGAAAAGACCACAGGAAAATCCGCTGAAGTTATGGCGGCTTTGATCTGATCTTTTTTAGGTATTTGAAGAACATTGAAACAGGGCGGTGCGCATTTTTGCGGGCCGCCCTTTGCTTTGCCATGGGAAGGTGATTAAGTCGTGTCCGTGAAGTGGAGAATATGATGCTGAACGGGCGCAGAGTTTTGTTGGTTATTGGTGGTGGGATTGCGGCTTATAAAAGTCTCGATCTGATCCGAAGGTTGCAGGATCGCGGGGCGACAGTTGTGCCTGTTATGACCCGCGCCGCCGAAGAGTTTGTGACACCTTTGTCTGTTGCGGCGCTTTCGGGTGCGAAAGTGTACCGCGAGTTGTTTGATCTGACAGATGAAGCGGAAATGGGGCATATTCAGCTGTCTCGCGCCGCCGATTTGGTGGTGGTGGCTCCTGCGACAGCGGATTTGATGGCGAAGATGGCGCACGGCGTTGCGGGCGATTTGGCGAGCACCTTGTTGATGGCGACAGACAAGCGTGTGTTGATTGCCCCAGCGATGAACGTGCGCATGTGGGACCACGCTGCGACCCAGCGCAATTTGGAAACCTTGACAGGGGATGGTGTTTTGGTTGTGGGGCCAGACAGTGGCAACATGGCGTGTGGCGAATATGGGCCCGGACGGATGGCCGAGGTGCCAGAGATCGTAGCAGCGGTGGAAGATGCGCTGTTGAACGGGCCGTTGAAAGGCAAACATGTGTTGGTCACAAGTGGGCCGACCCATGAGCCGATTGATCCTGTGCGCTATATCGCGAACCGTTCAAGCGGATCGCAAGGTGGTGCGATTGCGCAGGCGCTGGTCGGTCTTGGGGCGCGGGTGACGTTTGTGTCAGGGCCAGCAAGCGCGCCAATGCCAGAGGGTGTGGATTTGGTGCGTGTTGAAACCGCCGCCGAAATGCTGGCCGCGGTGGAGCGTGGGTTGCCTGCTGATGCAGCGGTGTTCGCGGCAGCGGTGGCGGATTGGCGCGTGGAAGGCGCGTCTGACAGCAAGATAAAGAAAGATGGATCTGGCAAGTTGCCTGTTTTGGAGTTTGCAGAAAACCCAGACATTTTGGCGACTGTTTCAAAGATGAAAGACGGGCGCCCGCCGTTGGTTGTGGGGTTTGCGGCAGAGACAGATCATGTGATTGATCACGCCACCGCCAAACGGTTGCGCAAAGGGTGTGATTGGATCGTTGCCAATGATGTGTCCCCAGAAACGGGCATCATGGGTGGATCTGAGAATGATGTTACTTTGATTGACCAACATGGAACAGAGGACTGGCCCCGCATGGGCAAGCAAGCAGTTGCGGATCGTTTGGCGGCAAAGATTGCTGAGGTGATTGGTGGCTGATCTGGCGGTAAAGGTGATGTATCTGGCTGGTGCGGATCAGGATGTTGCGCTGCCGAGTTACGAAACGACGGGTGCGGCGGGGATGGACCTGCGGGCGAATTTTGAGGACCGTGGAGCGGTGAATATCGCAGCAGGGGCGCGTGCCTTGATCCCAACAGGGTTGTCACTGGAAATTCCAAAAGGGTTTGAGGCGCAGGTGCGGCCAAGATCGGGGCTGGCGCTGAAGCATGGGATTACGCTGGTCAATTCGCCAGGCACAATAGACAGCGATTATCGAGGACCGCTTGGGGTGATTATGATCAATCACGGCAGTGCAGATTTTGTTGTGAACCACGGAGATCGGATTGCGCAGATTGTGTTTGCGCCTGTGATGCAGGTGGGCTGGGATTTGGGCCATCCGCTGAGCGAGACAGACCGTGGTGACGGGGGGTTCGGCTCCACAGGGCGAGAGTGATGATACTTTCGCTTTTATTGATCGGTGGTGCCGTGTTCGTGCTGCGCAAGATGGGGGGATCGGCCAGCGCGCAAGGGGCGATTGTTGCCCTGGGCTTGGTGTTTATTCTGATGGTTCACCTGACGTTGCCCGCGGACAATCCGTTGCGGATGGCCACGGGGGGATCGGTTTGGAATTGGCTGACACTGATTGGTATTGGTGCGGTGATCTGGGGCTATTTCGCGGGGGTCGCGCGGCTGAAATCACGGACGGGCGGTGTGATCGATGCGGTGGGAAAAACCGACAAAATGTCGGAGGCGGAGCTGGAACGATATGCCCGCCATATTGTGTTACGCGAGGTTGGTGGACAGGGGCAAAAGAAGCTACGCAATGCCCGTGTTTTGGTTGTGGGGGCTGGGGGGCTCGGGTCGCCAGTGTTGCAGTATTTGGCGGCGGCGGGTGTTGGGACGTTGGGTGTGATTGACGATGACATTGTGTCGGCGAGCAACCTGCAAAGACAGGTTCTGTTTGACGAAAATGACGTGGGTACGCCCAAGGTTTTTGCCGCGCAGGCCAAGATAAAGGCGTTGAATCCCTTTGTGGATGTGCTGCCTTATAATCGCAAATTTACCGAGGATATCGGCGCAGATTTGGTTGCGGATTTTGATTTGGTGCTGGATGGGACAGATACCTTTGCCACACGAGCCGTTGTAAACTTGGCCTGTGCTGTTGCTGGTAAGCCCTTGGTTTCAGGGGCCATTGGGCAGTGGGAAGGACAGGTCACTGTGTTTGATCCAGCAAAGGGCGAGCCGTGCTATGCCTGTTTGTTTCCGTCGGAACCTGCAGATGGGTTGGCGCCAAGCTGTGCAGAGGCAGGCGTTGTGGGCGCGTTGCCTGGAATTATCGGCAGTATGATGGCATCAGAGGCGATCAAGGATATTGTCGGTGCGGGGCAAGGGCTGCGCGGTGAGATGCTGATCTTTGATGCGCTTTATGGGGAGAGCCGCAAAATTAAGATTGAGCGGAACCGTGGATGCAAAGTGTGTGGAGACCATCGTGAGTAAG
>CAYWIR010000260.1:0-4389 GCA_964458375.1 uncultured Neptunicoccus sp. | reverse complement strand
TTGGAGGGGCGGTTGGCGTCCTTGTCGGGGCTGGATCGCGTGTTGAAAGGGGAGGCGGCGTCGATTGTGGCGTTGCGGGATGAGATTATTGATCTGGCGGGTTTGGATGTGCCAGTGATGATTGTGGGCGAAACGGGTACGGGCAAAGAGTTGGTGGCCCGCGCGTTGCACGATATGTCGGGTGTTTCTGGTGCGTTTGTGGCTGTGGATTGTGCCAGTGTGTCGGCTGGGCAGTTTGAGCGGATGATGTTTGGGGATGCGGACGGGGCGGAAGGGTATTTTTCGCTGGCCCGTGGGGGCACGGTGTTTCTGGATGAATTGGCGAGCTTGCCAGATGCGGATCAGGCGAAGTTGCTGCGGGTTTTGGAGACGCGAGAATTTGCGCCCGTTGGATCAGTTGAAACCATGCAGATGAGTGCGCGGCTTGTGTCATCGGTTAAGTCGGTCGAGGCAGAAGTGCGTGATGATCTGATGTTTCGTCTGAACACTTTGTCCTTGAACTTGCCTGCGCTGCGCGAGCGGACCGAGGATATTGGGCTGCTGTTTGCCCATTACTTGGCGCATTATGCGCAGATTTACGAAGTGGCCGTGCCTGAGGTCTCTGCTGCGGATATTGCGGCGTTGTTGGCGCATGAGTGGCCCGGCAATGTGCGCGAGTTGCGCCATGTAGCGGAGCGGCGTGTGCTCGATGCGCGGCGAGGACGCGGATCGGTGGCGACGGCGTTGAAGCTGGAAGATGCCGATGATGTGCCGCCGACTTTGCGCGAAGCGGTTTCGGTTTTTGAGCGGGAGTTGATTGCGAAAGCGGTGCAAGCCCATGGCGGTCGGATGGATGCAGTGGCTGAAAGTCTTGGCATTGGGCGGCGCACGTTGAACGAGAAAATCGTGAAGGTGGGATTGGACAAAGACGCGCTTTTGTAAGGATAATTGCGAGGCGCGAACCGTCATTTTAAGGGCCTGCGGATTTCCGCAGGCTGGATTGCGCAAGTTTGCGCATTTTCTGCATAGGGAATCGCTGGAGAATTGAGTAGGGTGCGCGTTCAAGCCCCGCTGTGGGGTACAATTTCTGGGAGGAAATCATGAAATTAGGTTGGAAAACCGTTGTAATGACTGCTTTGGCAGCCAGCTTTGCCACAGAATCAATGGCAGAAGAGTGGAATGTATCCGTTTGGGGTAAGCGCCGCGCGTTTACAGAGCATGTTGAGAAATTGGCTGAACTGGTGTCTGCGAAGACAAATGGCGAGTTCACAATGAACGTGTCTTATGGCGGTCTGTCAAAGAACAAAGAAAACCTTGATGGTATTTCCATCGGTGCGTTTGAAATGGCGCAGTTCTGTGCGGGTTACCACCGTGACAAAAACCGTGTTGTGACTGTTCTGGAATTGCCGTTTTTGGGTGTTGAGAACCTCGCACAAGAAGTTGCAGTTTCTAAGGCTGTTTACGCGCACCCAGCGGCAACTGCTGAAATGGAGCAGTGGAACGCAAAACTGCTGATGACGTCACCAATGCCACAGTACAACTTGGTTGGCACAGGCGAGCCACGTGACACACTGGCGTCTTTTGACGGCATGCGTGTTCGTGCAACTGGTGGTTTGGGCAAAGCCTTTGCCGCAGTTGGTGGCGTTCCAACGTCTGTGACAGCGACTGAAGCATACCAAGCGATGGAAGGTGGCCTTGTAGACACTGTTGCATTCGCTCAGCACGCGCACCTTGCGTTTGGCACAATCAACCAAGCGACTTGGTGGACTGCTAACCTGAACCCAGGCACAGTGAACTGCCCTGTTGTTGTGAACATCGACGCCTACGAAGGCCTGTCTGATGAGCACCGCGCAGCGTTGGACAGCTCTGTTGATGAGGCTTTGGATCACTATGTTGCCAACTACGGCGAACTGCTGAAAAAGTGGGACACTGTTCTTGCAGAAAAGAACGTTGCCAAAGTTGAGATCGCTGACTCAGAGATCGCAGCATTCCGCGCTAAAGCGGCAGATCCGATCCGTGACGAATGGATCAAAGACATGGAAGCCCAAGGCCTGCCAGGCCAAGAGCTTTATGATCTTGTGGTGAAAACACTTGCGGATGCAAAAGCATCTAACTAAATCAGAGTAACCTTTAGGGCCGCCCTTCTTGAAGGGCGGCCCTTTTCTTATCCGGGGGAAGCGTATGGCTGGCGGAGCTGCTGTACTGGAAGATTCCAGTTTATTAAGTCGTTTGGATCGGGCTTTGCTGCCTATTGAGCGTGTGTGTGCAATGGCCAGTGGATTTGCCATTTTCTCTTTGATGTTCTTGGCCGCGGTGTCGGTGTTTGGACGAAAGTTTCTGGGAATGCCCTTGCCCGGATATGTTGACCTTATTGAAGTGGCGATGCCGATCATTGCCATTATGGGGATTTCTTATGTGCAGCGTGACGGGACCCATATTCGCATGGATATGGTGGTGTCTGCGCTAAAAGGACGGGCGTTGTGGCTGTTCGAGTTGTTGTCCGTTTTGGCTATTTTGGTGCTGATGCTGGCCTTGGTTATGGGGTCGTTTGCCCATTTCGACCGTGCCTTTGATTGTGCGCGGCCATTGTGCAGCATGGACAGTACCACTGATATTTATATCCCGTGGTGGCCGAGCAAGTTGGTTGTGCCCATCGCGTTTGGCGTTTTGGTGCTGCGATTGATCTTGCAGGCCGTGGGGTATGGCCGTGCCTTTGTGCTTGGGTTGGAGAACCCAGTGGCTGTACCTTTGAATTTAACAGTTGCAGAGCAAGCTGCAATTGAAGCCGCCGCAGTGCAGGGAGACGACTGATGGAACCTGTAGAAATTGGCTTGTGGGTGTCCGGTGGGATGCTCGCTATGGTTTTGCTGGGGATGCGTGTGGCATTTGCAGCGGGTTTGGCAGGGTTTGTTGGCATCACTTGGGTGTTTTGGGACAAATTCAATTATGCCAGTGACAAGTTCCTGTATTGGAACGAGCGGCGCGAGATTTGGGATGGTGCGCTGGGCAAAGCGATGCAAATTGCTGGGTCCGTTCCCCAATCCAAAGTGAGCGCGCAGGTGTTGAGCCTGATCCCTGTGTTCATCTTGATCGGCTATCTTGCCTATCACGCTAAGCTGACAACGGCGCTGTTTGAAGCGGCGAAACGTTGGGTGGCTTGGGTTCCAGGCGGTTTGGCTGTGTCCACTGTGTTTGCGACCGCTGGTTTTGCTGCTGTGTCTGGTGCATCCGTTGCCACGGCCGCCGTGTTTGCGCGGATTGCGATCCCTGAGATGTTGAAGGTTGGGTATAACAAGAAGTTCGCGGCGGGTGTTGTTGCGGCTGGTGGCACGTTGGCGTCGCTTATTCCACCCTCTGCAATCCTTGTGATTTACGCGATTATTGTGGAGCAGGATGTGGGCAAGCTGTTATTGGCTGGCTTCATTCCTGGGCTGTTTTCTGCGGTGGTATATGCGGGCCTGATCATCGGGATCGCCATGACGTTTAAAACCGTTGGCCCCCCTGTTGGTGGCTTCACTTGGCGTGAGCGGTTCGAGAGCTTGCCTCCTGCATTGCCGATTGTGGCGGTTGTCGTGATCATTATTTTCTTTGTTTACAACCCGTTTGGCGATGCCTGGGGTACGCCGACCGAAGGCGGGGCCATTGGTGCGTTTATCGTGTTCCTGATGGCGCTGTATCGGGGCATGAAGTTTGCACAGTTGAAAGAGGCATTGCTTGATACGGCCAAGCTAACGGTGATGATTTTCACAATCATTTGGGGCGTACTGATTTATGTGCGGTTCCTTGGGTTTGCGAAACTGCCTGATGCATTTTCGGATTGGATCACCAGTTTGGACATGGCGCCGATGCTGATTTTGATCTGCATTCTGTTGGCCTATGCGGTGCTGGGCATGTTCATGGATGCCATTGGGATGCTGTTGCTGACGCTGCCTATTACCTATCCAGCGGTTATGGCGCTGAATGGTGGCATTGATGTTACCGCTGCGGACAGCACATTTGGCATGTCGGGCATCATGTGTGGCATTTGGTTCGGGATTTTGGTGGTGAAAATGGCGGAGTTCTGTCTGATTACACCGCCCATTGGACTGAACTGTTTTGTGGTGGCTGGGGTCCGTGATGACCTATCCGTGCAAGACGTGTTCAAGGGCGTGACACCGTTCTTTATCGCCGATGGGATTACCATTGCATTGCTGGTCGCGTTTCCTGCGATTGTGCTGTGGTTGCCTAGCCTCGCTTAAAGCGGTTTGCGCAACATTAAAAAAGCCCGCCTGAAACCCAAGATTTCAGGCGGGCTTTGTTATTTTCAGGGTTCTGGTTAACGCGAGCCTATGTGTCGACGGATGCCCCGAACGTTGCGCGGTCGAAGTCTTCTTGGCCGCGTTTTAGGCGGCGGTCTGATACCTTTAGGCC